>JAZKTI010000084.1:0-10105 GCA_036625635.1 Haloarculaceae archaeon | reverse complement strand
CTAGAAGATGAACCACCCGGACTGGACCCCGCTCCTGCCGGTCGTCGTCGGGGCCCCTCAACTGGGGCCCGATCGGCGTCGCCAGCTTCGTCGACAGCGCCGCGAACTGGCCGTCGTCGACATCCTGCTCGGCGCTCCACCCGACATCGAGGCCGCCGTCTACCTCCGCATCGGGCTCGCAGTGCTGTGGAGCCTCTATCTGGCGACCCGGCTCGCCGGCGTTCGGATCGAGGAGATGGCTCCCGGGGCCGAGACGCCCGAGCGGCCCGCCGAGTAACCCGGCGAGAGATGAGTTACGGGCGGGCGATCAGCTACGGACGGGGGACGAATTACCGACGAGGAATACTCCCTCGAACGACCCGGTCTCGATTTCGATCGTCGCGAGACGGACTGATGCTGCAATCCGAGCGGATTCCGAAAGAGAGGGACTGTTCGGCCAGTTCCCAACCCCCCCCCCCAGCCCTTCGGGGGAGGGTTGTCAGTCACGCGGCCGGGGGCCGGCCGTGCCACGCAGGAACCCGAGCGCGAACTCCCCGGTGGTGACGTCCTCACCAGATCGCTCGAGGGATCGGCGGGCAGCTGCCACCTTCGTCGCGAGATCCCGACTCGGCCCCCGCCCAGAGTGGTGATCGCCGGGAGCCGTCGCCCAGACGAAGAGCCCGAACGGAACGTTGAGCGGCCGGGCCAGGGTGCGTTCGGTCGGGGCGGCGTCCATAAGCACCAGCCGACTGCCCGGCACGAGGCGGTCGAGCCAGTCCACGACTGTTCCCCCGGGGTCCGGGAGCATTCCGACAACGAAGGTCGCGAGGATCGCGTCCACCTCTCGAGCGAGTGGCAGCGTCGTCGCGTCCGCCCGACAGCAGTGCACGTTCGCCCAGCCCGCCCTGGCGACACGGCGTCGGGCCATGACGACCATCCCGCCGGTCAGGTCCATGCCGACCACCCGCCCCTGGGCGCCGACCCGCTCCCGGAGGTACGGGAGGTTCGCGCCGGTCCCACAGCCCATCTCCACGACGGTGTCGCCCGGGTCGAGTTCCAGGGCCTCTGCGGCCCGCTCGCGCCAGGATCCGATCGGCGGCAGGGTCGCGACCCGGTCGTAGAGACGGGCCCAGCGGTCGTAGAAGGCCTGGGTGGAATCGCTCGCCTCGGCGTCGGGGGCCGGGGGTCGCGGGGGCGTGCGTAGGCTCGTGTGAGGCCACCCAGGCCAGGGACGAGTCGGATCCGGTCCCGAGAGAATCGAATCCTGTGTCGAGTGGGTCGAGTTCGCCTCCGTATTCACGTCCACCGTGATCGCGTGGCTCGTGGGCCAGTTGGGTGCCCAGGATGCCCTCATAGAATGGCGCGGACTCGTTCGGCGACGGTCTCCGCGTCCGGGCCGAGGAGGTAGACGTTCGGCTCGACACCGTAGGCGCCGGTGTGGTAGAGGACGTCAGCGTCCGGGGCCTCGGTCAGCGCGTCCCCGATCGCGGCGTCGAGGTCCCCGTCCCCGAGTTCCGCGGCGGGGTCGAAGGCGACGGCCACCTGGCCTCGATCGCGGAGCGCCGCGACCGTTTCCTCGCTATCGGTGACGTTCAGCGCGGCCCGAGCGTCGCTGCCCTGTCGCCGGGCCGCGAGAAGCACTGTCGCGACGAACTGGCTGACGCCGAACTCCGGATCGGCGGGGACCGTCGGCCGGCCCTTCACGTCCACGATCCGGCCCGGAACGGCGGCGACGTCCGCGATGCCCTCGGCGTCTGGCAGGCATTCGACGAGGTTCGACCCGACTGCGGGAATGTGGGCGGCGAACCCGCTGGCGTTCTCGAGGATGGCGATGCCCCGGCGGATCGAAGCGAGCGTCCGCTCGGCCTGCCGCGCACGGCTGTCGGGGTCATGGACGGCGAAGGCGGTGTCGTAGGCGTCGAGTTCGGGCACGACCTCCTCGTGGAGGGCCGCGAGCGTGCCGCCGCGCTCCAGTTCGCGGATGAGGACCTCGGTCTCCACGAGCGCCTGGGTTCGCGAGATGTCGCCGGTCTCGAGGCCGTCGGCCAGGTCCGCGACGTGCTCGGTCAGCCGGCGGTCGGCCAGCAACGCCTCGTTGCGATCGACCTCGCCGTGGACGTACTTCGAGACGGCGCTCTGGCTGATCCCCAGCAACGCCGCGACCTCGTGCTGGGTGAGGCCGCGCTCCCGGAGGGCCTCCGCGAGGAGCGAGCGATACGTGGGGAGGAACTCCTCGACGACGATCTCTTCGACGAACTTCATGGGAACCACCGGCCAGCCAGGGAGGGACTGCCACAGGACGCACGACGGCCGCGGGCCGTCGGGCTCGTTGGTCCGGCCGACGCACTCGCCGATCGACCCGTCGGTTTCGTTGATCGGGCCGACGCGTTCATTGATCGCCGCCGAACTCGGCGTCGCCCTCGATGCGGGAGGCCTGGGGCCCGGTCTGGCCTTGGTACTTCGAGCCGCGCTCGGTGCCGTAGGGAACCTCGGCGCGGTTCTTCAGTTCGGTGAAGACGAGCTGGGAGACGCGCATGTCCGGTTCGAGCGCGACCGGCGCCTTCCCGAGGTTCGACAGTTCGAGCGTGATCTGGCCCTCGTATCCCGGGTCGACCACGCCGGCGGTGGCGTGGACGACGATTGCCAGCCGCCCGAGGGAGGACCGGCCCTCGACGTGGGCGATGAGGTCGTCCGGTATCTCGATGCGTTCCTTCGTCGTCCCGAGGACGAAGTCGCCGGGGTGGAGGATGAACTCGTCCTGCTCGATGGTCCGGTCGGCCTCCTCCTCGCTCCATTCGGAGAGCTGGGCCTGGCCGGGGTGGCCGACCTTGGTCTTCGTGACGTAGTCGGTCACCTCGTGGCCGCTCTGGGGGTGAATGCAGGACAGGTTCGTGTTCTTGAACTCGAGGAACTCCCGACCCAGCCGCAAGTCCAGGCTCGCGGGCTGGATCTGGAGTTCCGGGTCGTCGAGGGGCTCGGCGACGAGGTCGCCCTTCTCCAGCCGCCGGCGGATGTCCCCATCGGAGAGGATCATTGGTTCCTACGGGGAGCCACGGGGGCTAAAGTCTTCATGGTCGGGCGGGCACCCCATGGAAGACCCGGAATTCGGGCTCGCTGGCGGAGTCCCACTCGAGTCCGATCTCGCCCGACCGACGTGTGGAACTGACCGCCCTGCAGTATACCGGACTCACGGTCCCGCACCGCCTGTGATTCACCGGGGTCCGCTGCCTCGCAACCAGCCGAGGTCTCACAGCGGGTTTCTGGCGTGCAGGAGTCCCCTGTATTCCACGGTTTCATCCGGCCTCCGAAGCCGAGAGCCAACCCCTAAGACCCCCGCTCCCCCAGCCCAGGCCATGAAACAGGCCATCGTCGCCCGCCGCGACCTCGGGATGGGCGAGGGCAAACTCGCCGCCCAGGTCGCCCACGCATCGGTCATGGCCTACGAGGACGCCGACCCGCGCAGGCAGTCGGCCTGGAAGGGCGAGGGCCAGACCAAGATCGTCCTCGGCGTCGACGGGGAGAGAGCCATCTTCGAACTCGCCGACGTCGCCGAGCGCGAGGGGCTGCCCCACGCCGTCGTCCGGGACGCCGGCCGCACGCAACTTGATCCGGGGACGGTTACCTGCCTTGCCGTCGGGCCGGGCGAAGACGATGTCGTCGACAAGGTCACCGGGGACCTCCAGCTGTACTGAACCCGGTACCCCTCGCCACCGGCTGCTCCACCTCCCCCCATCCGGAGTGCCGCGACGGTTTCCCGCTGTCCGGAGGGACGACCCGAACGGACGCGGGGGTCGAGAGCCGGCAGGTGTTGCCGCGCCGTCCGGTGGTTCGATGGGAAGGCATTTATAGAAGAAGCGTTTACGCAGAGTGAATCTACACCACAATGCAAGGGAACCAGCAGCAGGCCTACGACCGGGGGATCACCATCTTCTCCCCGGACGGTCGCCTCTACCAGGTCGAGTACGCGCGGGAAGCCGTCGCCCAGGGCAGTGCGGCCGTCGGCGTCCGAACCGACGACGGCGTGGTCATCGCGGCGGACCGCCAGCCTCGCTCCCCGTTGATCGAACGCGAGAGTATCGAGAAGGTCCACGACGTCGACGCACACGTCGCCATCGGCAGCGCCGGTCACGTGGCCGACGCACGCCAGCTCATCGACTTCGCCAGGCGACAGGCCCAGGTCGAGCGGCTCCGCTACGACCAGGCCATCGACGTCGAGGCCCTGACGAAGCAGGTCACCGACCACATCCAGCAGTACACCCAGACCGGTGGCGCCAGACCCTTCGGCGCGGCCTTGCTCGTCGGCGGCGTCACCGACGGTGAGGCTCGCCTCTTCGAGACCGACCCCTCGGGAACGCCCTACGAGTGGCAGGCCAACGCCATCGGCGGCGGCCGCGACGAGGCTCAGCGGCTCCTCGAGGACGAGTACCGCGCCGAGGCCGACCTCGACGGGGGAATCACCCTCGCGCTCCGGGCACTCGCCGAGACCAGCGACGAACTGACCGCGACCAGCGTCGACCTCCGGACGGTCGACGTCGAGTCCGCCTCGGTCCGCAGCCTCTCGGTCGAGGAACTCGAGGACTACCTCGTCGACGCCGACCTGGCAGGTGAGACCGATGAGTGAGTTCGGTGACGTCGGCGGCAAGCGGGCGGGGACCGAGCCTTACGAGCCCGAATTGGGCTCGCTGGAGGCTGGGCCCGCCGATCGAGACGAGGAGGTGGTCTCCAAGACAGGGACCACCACCGTCGGCATCACCACCGAGGACGGCGTCGTCGTGGCGACGGACCGGCGCGCCAGCCTCGGCGGCCGGTTCGTCTCGAGCAAGCAGGTCGTGAAGGTGGAGCAGGTCCATCCCACGGCCGTCCTGACGCTCGTCGGGAGCGTCGGCGGCGCCCAGTCGTTCATCCGGTCGCTCCGCTCGGAGGCCAACCTCTACGAGCGGCGCCGGGGCGAACCGATGCCCATCGACGCCCTCGCCACCCTCGCCAGCAACTTCGCCCGCGGCGGCCCGTTCCGGGCGATCCACCCGGTTCTCGGGGGCGTCGACGACGAGGGCAGTCACGTCTACACCATCGACCCCGCCGGAGGGCTGATGGAAGACGAGTACGCGGTCACCGGCAGCGGGATGCAACTCGCCTACGGGACCATCGAGGGGCAGTACGACGCCGAGATGGACCTCGAGGCCGCCGAGGAACTCGCCGCCCGCGCGATCGCCGCCGCCAGCGAGCGAGACACCGGCTCCGGGAACGGCATCGTCGTCGCGACGGTCACCGAGGAGGGCCTTGAGACCGACGAGTACGACGACACCGCCGAGATCCTCGACTGAGCAGGGATCGGGGCCCGACCCGATGGGTGTTAAACGGAATACTACATTGTAAACCCGGTGCATGGGGACTGAGACAGGTCCAGGGCCGCGCGCCCTCAGGGCGCTCTCTCGCTCTCTCGCTCTCTCCCTTTCTCGCTCTCCCTCCCTCTCTCGCTCTCTCCCTTTCTCGCTCCCCCTCCCTCTCTGGCTCGCTTTGTCTCTCGATTTCCACAGGCTGGCGGGACTCCGGGCCCGATACCGACTTCCGTCCTCGTGGGATATCATCGAGACATGCGCGAGGCGCACCCGGTGGAAGAGACCGTGGGCATCCACTATTACGTCAGCGACGCACCCGGGGTCGGCGGTCGCCTCCGGAAGGCCCCGGCGGACTTCCGGGTTCGCGAACTCGAGGGCGTCGAGATCGAGCCGGTGGCCGCCGACCCCGGCGCGTATCCGCACCTAGTTCTCCGTGTGACGCTCCGGGGCTGGGACACCAACGACTTCGCTGGCATGCTGTCGGACCGGCTCGGCATCTCCCGAGAACGCGTCTCCTGGGCCGGCACGAAGGACAAATACGCGGTCACGACCCAGCTATTCAGCGTGGACGGTGTCGACCCGGGAGCCCTGCCGGACCTCGGAGGCGTCGAGATCGAGGTGGTGGGGCGGACCGGTCGACCGGTGCTGTTTGGCGACCTGGCCGGCAACGAGTTCGATGTCGTCGTCAGGAACCCGGCGGCGCCCGAGCACGTCGACGAGGTGACGCGGGACCTCCGGGCACTCACCGGCGTGGGCGACGTGGACGCGGGCGGCTGGGGTGACGAGGGCGGCGGTGGTGACGAGGGCGGCGGTGGTGACGAGAGTAAGTGGCACGGAGACAGCACCGGGGACCGGGGCCCGGCGAGCCCCGGACCGACGACCGTCGGGGTCCCGAACGTCTTCGGCCACCAGCGGTTCGGCAGTCGTCGGCCGGTAACTCACGAGATCGGCCTGGCGCTGGCTCGCGGCGACTGGGAGGGCGCCGTGCTGGCATACGTGGCCAATCCCGGCGAGCGCGAGCCAGCGGATACGCAAGCGGCCCGGGCCTTCGTCGAGCGAACCCGTGATTGGGGGGCGGCCCTCGACCGGTACCCGGCCCACCTGGGGTACGAGCGGGCGATGCTCCAGGAACTGCACGAGGCCGCGGAGGCCGACGCCGACGCGTTCCGACGGGCGCTCGAGGCGGTTCCAAGCAACCTCCAGCGGCTCTTCGTCAACGCCGCCCAGTCATACCTGTTCAACCGGATCCTGAGCGCCCGCCTCGAGGCGGGGCTCCCGTTCGACCGGCCGGTCGAGGGGGACGTCGTCTGCTTTGCCGACACCGCCGCACCGGCCGGACTGGCACTGCCGGACACCGACCGGACGGATCGCGTCACGGCCGACCGCGTGGCAACGGTGACCCGGCACTGCGATCGCGGGCGGGCGTTCGTAACAGGGCCCCTGATCGGCACCGAGACGACCTTCGCCGACGGCGAGCCGGGCGAGATTACAGCGGAGATTCTCGACGACGAGGGGGTCGAGCCCGCTGACTTCGACCTGCCAGGGGAGTTCGGGTCGACCGGGACCCGCCGGGCGATCCTCCTCCGGACCGACCTGTCCGTGGACCGGGAGCCACTGACCCTCTCGTTCGCGCTGCCGAAGGGCTCGTACGCGACCGTGGTGCTCCGCGAGTATCTCAAGACGGACCCGGCGGACCTGTAGTGAGGCACCGGCGGAGACTCTTTCATCCCTGACCGCGCGCCGGGAGCGAATGCGACTGGCCAGGAGCGCACCCCTTTTGGGCGGCAGGCGCCCACCAACGACCATGGAGTGTCGGCAGTGCGCGTCGCCGCTTTCCCGACCGGGTGACTACTGCCTGGTCTGCCGGACCGCCAACGCCGACACGGTTGTGCTGGAACTCGAGCGCGACAGAGCCGCGGTCACGAGCGTCCACGGGGAGCGCGTCCGTGGCCGGCGGGAGATCACGACGACGCCGGAACCCGACGACAGCGAGCGATCTCTGGCCGAACTCCGCAACTTCGCCGGCCTCGTCGCCGACGAGGTGCGCCGCAAGCGCCCGGAGGAAGTCTACGCCACCGGGAATCGGGACGTCCTGCGGGCGGTACGGGGCCAGCTCCACCACGAGTTCTACCGGGTGAGCGCCGAGGACCCCGTCGACTACGTCGTCGACCGCCGCGGCGACACGGCCCCGGAGGTCGTCGAGGCGTCGGTGGCAGAGAAGCTCGGCGGCGCGCACACGACCCTCATCGGCGGCCGGAGCGGCCGCGAGGCCCTGGAGACCGTCGCCGCGCATCCGCACGTAAAGAAGATCGTCCCCGGACCCATCGACGCCAGCGGATCGGGATCGCGTGGTGGTCTCCGGGCCAAGGCCACACGCGCCGACGGAAACGGGAACGTCCGCCTCATCCTCCGGGACGGCTCCAGCGTCCAGGAGAACCGGGTCGTGACGACGGCCGGCGAGAGGGCGGTGGGCGAGCGCGTACGGGCGGACCTGAACGAGGCACTCGCCCGGGCCGATCTGCAGGAGTGAATACACCCGGCTCCAACACGCAGGACTTATTTGAGCCCTTCCCGGACAAACCGGTACCATGAGTAAGAAGCAGGGAGGGACCGGGAGCGCCGGTCGGTTCGGCGCCCGCTACGGGCGGGTCGCCCGCCGGCGCGTCGCCGAGATCGAGGCGGACATGCGCGACGAGCACGCCTGTCCGGAGTGTGGCGAGCGCCGGGTCTCGCGCCAGGAGACCGCCGTCTGGGAGTGCCCCGACTGTGGATACACCTTCACGGGCGGGACCTATCAGCCCCAGACCCCGGCCGGGAAGACCGTCCGGCGGTCCATCCGGGCCGCCCTCGGCGAGGACGAGGCATGAGCTACAAGTGTTCGCGCTGCAAGCGGGACGTGACCCTCGACGAGTACGGGGGCGTCCGGTGTCCCTACTGCGGCCACCGCGTCCTGCTCAAGGAACGCAGCCGTGACATCAAGGAAGTCGAGGTCGAGTAGTCCCCACGAAGCCGTCTTCTCCCTCACCTATCCAGACGTCGAGAGTGCGCGCAGGGTCCAGTCCGCCGTCGAGCCCGAAGTGGGAGACATCCAGGGCGACCGCAGCAGCACGGAACTGGACCGGGAGGCCGCGACGCTCGAGGTCGTCGTCGACGCCGAGGACCTCGTCGCGCTCCGGGCCGGCCTGAACACCTGGGCGACGCTGGTCCAGGTCGCAGAGGCCGCGAGTGGCCTCGAGCAGGCCTGAGGGCCGGCTGGAAGCGATCAGCCGTCGCTACCCTCGAAAGCGTGACTTTAACAACGCGGGTCCCTCACCAACGGGTATGCAGGGCAACCTTCCGCCGGAAGCACAGGAGAAACTCGAGGAGTTACAGGACCTCCAGGAGACAGCCCAGCAAGTCGCCGCCCAGAAGCAGCAGGCGGAGACCCAGCTGACCGAGTCCGAGAACGCCCTCGACGAACTCGAGGACGTCAACCAGGACACGACCATGTACCGCAACGTCGGCGAGCTCCTGGTAGAGACGGAGTACGACGAGGCCCAGGAGGACCTCGAGGCCACCGTCGAGAACCTCGAACTCCGCGTCGAGACCCTCCAGAAGCAGGAGGAGCGCGTCCAGGAGCAGTTCGAAGAGCTCCAGGGTGAGCTCCAGC
The DNA here is from genome assembly GCA_036625635.1 of Haloarculaceae archaeon. Lineage (GTDB taxonomy): Archaea > Halobacteriota > Halobacteria > Halobacteriales > Haloarculaceae > JAZKTI01. The sequence goes on along the minus strand of JAZKTI010000084.1, from coordinate 1,138 downwards.
AGATGCTCGGCGGCATGGGCGGCGGCGGCATGGGCGGCGGTGGCGGCATGGGCGGCCCACCGGGCGCTGGCGGTCCGCCCGGCGGCGCCTGATGGGCGAGGACACCGCGGCTCCGACCGACGAGGAGGTCGTGGAGACGGCCGCGGAAGCAGCCGAGGATCTGGTTTTCGCCCGCATCGACCGCTCGGACGTCGACGACCTCGACGTCACAGTCACCTTCGAGGACGGCATCCTCGAACTCGACGTCTACATCAACGCCGAGTCGGCCCGGGAAGACAGCGAGCAGGTCGCGGAGGACGCGGTACTGGCAGCGCGAGCGGCCGTCGACGATCTGCTCGAGTGACCATCGGACGTTCCACTATGACGTGCCGGCCCTGACCACCGCGTCTGGCACGCGTAGCGTGGCTGGATTGCGGTCCGCATCCCGAACAGCGACCGTGACCGGCTCGAGGGCCCCTCTGGGTTACCACCACCTACTCCCTGGAACCGAATGCTGTCAGGCTGTTTGCCGTAGTGAGCACTGATATAACGATCTCGAACGAGCGGACCGAGGAGTCACCAGAGTGACAGCGAGACACGACCACACCTCACCCCTCTCCGACGTCGCGGACGAAGCCGGTCCGGAAGGCGATCCAGGCGAGCGCGCTGATGAAGATGATCGGCGGGAGGATGAGGAACGCCCAGAGGGGCTTGAGCCCCCACCCCAGCAGCAGGACGACGTTGCCCAGCCCTAGCACCAGAAACGGAACCACCGCAAGGGCTGCGCGCTTCCGGTTGATCCTGGGCTCCTCGGCGCCCGTCGTCTCCATACACCTGCTTCGACGGCCGCCGAAAAAAGGTCGCTGCTTCCGGGCGGCCGGAGAGCCTCTCGTCGTCAGAGCTCCCAGGCCCCTCATCATAGGCGGGTGAAAAACCGCGTCAGCGGGGCTGTAAAGAATCCGGAACCGTGCTCCGTTCCGGCTGTGGAGGGTCGATCAGTGGGGTGGGAGTGGTCTCAGGCCGCTCCCACAGCGTCAGTGGCCGGCTCGGGGAGGTCGCCGGCGGTCGCCGACTCCGTGGCGCCGGTCGCCGACTCGTTAAGGCCGGTCGCCGACTCGTTGGCGCCGGTCGCCGACTCGTTGCCGCCGGTCGCCGACTC
>JAZKTI010000083.1:0-10172 GCA_036625635.1 Haloarculaceae archaeon | reverse complement strand
GGGGAAGTCCGGCGCCGCGGGGACGACGTGGCATTGGTGGTCGTATCGTCCGCGGGCGAGCAGCAGACGGGTGGGCAGGGCTGAGAAGGGGTGTACTGGTGTGGGCAGGTACGGGAGCGGGAGTGAGCAGTAGGGGGAGCGGGGGTGGGCAGGTGCGGGAGCGGGAGTGGACAGGTTTGAGGGAGGGCCGAAGCGGGCAGGTTTGAGGGAGGGCCGAAGCGGGCCGACGCACTACCGGCTATGGGACGGGGTAGTAAAGCGGATCCGGAGACTCAAACGGCCGTTTTACCCTCCACTTGCCGACTCACTCAGCGTCAGCACCGCGACCACGACCGCGAGGACGAACAGCCCGCCGGCGAAGAACAGGAGGCCCGGTGGCAGCCCGCCCCCGCCCGCCGCCTCGACGGTCGTCCGGACCGCGTCGACCTCCTCGGGCCCGACAGTGGGGGTCATCGTCGGCTCGGGCGGCGTGCTGACGGGTGCCTCCGTCGGCGTCCCGGCAGCCGTCGGGGAAACGTCCACCGGGGTGGCGGTCGGGGTCCCCGCCCCGTCGGGTCCGCCGGCGTCAGTGACCGTCGAGGTCACCTCCTGGATCCCCAGGTCGCCGTCGCCCCCCTCGGGGGCCGCGGTGGCCGTGTCCGTCGCGGCGTCCTCCACGGTCGTCCCGGCATCGCCATCGCCACTCGCGAGACCGCCACTGTCTCCGGTGACGTCGGCGTCGGCGCCACCCCCGCCGTCGGCAGCGGGCCCGCCGAGGCCGTCGCTGCCCGCCAGGAGGTCCCGGAGATACCCGCCCTGGCCGAACAGGGCCTGGACGGCGAGGCTCCCCAGGCCGAGGACACCCACCGCGCCGAGCAGGCGGGCGAGGGCGGTTCGGAGCGTGGAGCCCTTCTCCTCGTTGCCGGCGAAAATGACCAGCGGCTGGTCGGCCGGGGCGAAGACGTCCATCTCGCGGCCCTTCGCGGAGTAGGCGGTGTCGACCACCTCGACGGCGCCGGCGTTCTGGAGCTTGTCGAGGTGGTACTGGGCGTTCTGGAGGGACGTGCCGACGCGGTCGGCGACCTCGGATGGCGGGGCCGGGTCCTCGTGGAGGGCGGCCAGGAGTTCCCTGGCGGTCCCCGAGGACAGGGCCGCGAGGACGTCGTCGGCGTCGTCGCTGTCGACGCCGATGACCCGCGGACCCGCGTCCTCCGAGGGGGAGGCGTCCGGTCTGGAGGGCAGGAGGGACATTTTTCTGGTGTAAGTAGCCGCCTGGTATGGGTTTTTCCCCGGCATGGCGGCAGGTAGCGCGAACTACAGGGTCGCTTGATCGACCGCGGCCCTGCAGACAGCCCGCACCGACCCGCAGTCGGTCCATGTCGGCGAGCGCGCGACCAGCGATCCGTCCAGCCACGGCGTTCCTGCGTAGTTCCCCCGGAGGGCAGCGAAACCGCTTTTAGCACCGCCGACCAAGCGTATCCATGGTCGAGTTCGATCCCGTCCTCGTCGCCCTCCTGGCGATGCTGCTGGGCTTCGTCTTCTTCGCCTACCTCTTCATCCGACGGACCGTCACGGCATTCAGAGCGGGCCAGCAACACGGCCGGGACCGCTGACCGGGGCCAACGGCGGACCGGCCGAGCCGGGTGGGGATCCAGGCACGCGGTAGTACCCATCGTCGGTCGGAGCCCCGACCAGGTACCCACGCACGCTCGCAGACGATCAGGCAACCGCCGTCTCCACCGCATCCACGGCGGCCGCGACGTCCTGATCGTCGACGTCGAGGTGCGTGCAGAAGCGGAGGACGTGTTCGTCGAAGGGCACGCCGAGGACCCCGGCCTCCTCGCAGGCGGCAAGCACGTCCTCGGCCGGGGCGTCCGTCTCCACCAGGAGGATGTTCGTCTCCGGCTCGCGGACCGAGAGCCCGGGAATCGCGGATAGTCCCTCCGCGAGCGTCTCGGCCCGGCGGTGGTCCTCGGCCAGCCGGTTCCTGGCCTCCAGGGCGTGGAGGCCGGGGGCGGCGACGATGCCGGCCTGGCGCCAGCCCCCTCCGAGAAGCTTCCGGTTGCGGTGAGCCCGCTCGATGAAGGCCTCGGCCCCCGCCAGAATCGAGCCCATCGGGGCACCGAGTCCCTTGGAGAGACAGCACATAACCGAATCGACGGCGGCCGTGAAGGCCGCGAGAGGCTCGTCGTGGGCGACCGCCGCGTTCCAGAGGCGGGCGCCGTCGAGGTGCACCGGGACGTCGTAGTCGTGGGCTGCGTCGGCCGCGCGGGCGACGGTCCCTGGGGCGTGGCTCGTGCCACCGGCGGCGTTGTGCGTGTTCTCGAGGGTCAACAGGCCGGTCCCCGGCCGGTGGTCGCTCGCCTCGACGTGGCCAGCCTGGACCTGAGGGGCGCTGACGACGCCTCGGCCGTCGCCGTCGATGGGGCGAGGCTGGCAGGCGCTGTGCTGGGCTACGCCGGCGAGTTCCCACCGGTAGATGTGGCAGTTCCGCTCGCAGAGCACCTCCTGGCCGGGGTCGGTGTGGGTCCGGACGGCCACCTGGTTGGCCATCGTCCCCGAGACACAGAACAGGGCGTCCTCGGTGTCGAGGATCTCGGCGGCGCGGCGCTCGAGGTCGGTGACGGTCGGGTCCTCGCCGTAGACGTCGTCGCCGACCTCGGCGTAGTGAGCGGCGTCCCGCATCTCCTCGGTGGGCCTCGTCACCGTGTCGCTCCGCAGGTCGATCATAGTCGACCTCGTGGGCCCGGGCCCATACCTGTTGGGCCGGCGGTCGTGGCCGGTATGCATCTCGCGCCCGATCTCGCGCAATCAGCCTCTCCGGCCACGCACAATCGGTAATAGTTGACGCGACGTGGCCGTGGAGGAGAAGCCCATTCAGTCACCCCACCGAACTGCCGGAGTTCAAATCCATGTAGATTCCGCCATCGCTGGCGGCTACCCCCGTTCATTCCGAGAGGCGCTCGATGATCGCCTTCCGGAGCGTGCGCGGGCTCGATTCCCCGCCGCGACACATGACTACGGTCACCGGCAACGGTCGTGTTCGTGTACCTCGTTGCGATCGTCGAGCACGTCGTCACGAACTGGATCGGTGCCTGACTCGCTCCCCGACGAGCCCGACGAGGACGTGGGAGCAGTAAACAGAAACTGTTTCGGTCCGCCGGGGCCAATGTTTGGGCATGGATTATCGGCTCGACGAGATCGACAAGCGCATCCTCTTCTATCTCGCGCGGGATGCTCGAAACACGTCGGCGCCGGACATTGCCGAGGTCGTGAACGTCTCGGCGGGAACGATTCGGAACCGGATCGATCAGCTCGAAGACCGGGGAATCATCAGGGGATACCACGCCGACATCGACTACGAACGAGCCGCAGGGATGTTGACGAACCGGTTCGCTTGTACCAGTGCGTCGGCCGAACGGGAGAAGCTCGTGAAGCAAGCGCTCCAGATTCCCGGCGTCGTGAACGTCAGGGAGATCATGACCGGGAAAGCCGACGTGGAGATCAAGGCGGTCGGCCGGGACACGGAGGACCTCACTCGCATCGGCGACGCGATCCTCGAACTGGGGTTCGAGGTGGAGGATCAGGACATCATCAAACGGGAGCGCTTCCGTCCCTACCAGCCCTACGGCCCCGCGGAGACGCGGCAATCGCCGTCGATTACGGACTTCATGAACCTCGCCGGGGACGCCGAAGTCGTGGAACTCACCGTCCGCGAGACCGCGCCGATCACGGGGCTCTCGCTCCGTGAGGCGAACGCCGAGGGGTTACTCGACGACGGCCTCCTCGTCATCGCCCTCGAACGCGACGGCGACGTCCTGACACCCCACGGCGAAACGACCATCGAACCGGGCGACATCGTTACCGTGTTCGTCCACAGCGGGACGAGCGACCGGATCGAACCGGCCTTCACCCCTCGAGAAGCCTGAGACGCGTCGGCCCCGAGCGGCGATCGCTCCCTCCGGTCAATCCTGTTCGGCGGTTCTCGTTCGACCGCCACCAACCAATCCGCGGAGGTACCGGTACACCGGGAACAGGTAGTCTTCGATCCGACCGGGGACGCCGCCAGCGGTGGCGTAGATCAGAACCGGGACGTCCAGCGTCTCGGCGCGGTCGACCACCCGGTCGGGCGTACTCCCCAACACCCACTGGCTGAGGCGGCGATCCCGCGAGGCCCCGATCAGGAGGACGCCCCCCTCCGCTGCGGCGACCTCGACGAGGCCCGCGGCGACCGTCTCGGCCTCGGTCTCGTGACCCTCGACGTCCGGGAGATCATCGAGTGCGGCGATGGTCGCCTCGGGATCCTCGGCTGTCCCGCCCCCGGCCGGGTCGACCGAGACGATGGTGACGCTGGCTCCCTGTTCACCGAGCGCGCGCACGATAGATAGTGACCCCTCGTGGTGGGGACCGCCGCCCGCACCGACCGTCACCTGCTCGACGGGGAGGCGGTCGGCGTCGGCAAAGCCCGAGGCGAAGACCACGTCACAGGGGGCCTTGTACTCGACCGCTTCGGTCAGTTCCCGGTGCTCCTCCGGGTAGCCCATGAGGATGAGGTCTGCTTCGTCGTTCCGAGCGGTCTGGAGGATGTCGAAGGCGACGTCGCGAGAGGTGTGTCCCTCGACGGAGTACTCGACGCCGAGGTCCTCGTCGGCCAGGTATTCGGCGATGCGGTCCGCTCGGCCCTGTGCCGTAGCGGTGACCATTTCGTGGGGGGTCTGGTCAGGAATCTGGGTGACGTTGAGGACTTGCACGAACGGTTCATCCTCTCGATCCCGCGAGAGCGCCGCCGCGAGCCGAACGTAGTGGGGGACGCGAGACGGGCGAGCGACCGGCACGAGCACGCGGAAGCGCTCGGCGGGTAGTTCTTCGGTTTCGGCAGGAGCGGGTTCCCCCTCGCCGGGTCCTTCACCCGCTTCGGCTGGTTCCACTTCACCGCTCGGTTCACCTTCTCCGCCTGGTTCACCTTCTTCGCCTGGTTCACCTTCTTCGCCTGGTTCACCTTCTTCGCCTGGTTCACCTTCTTCGCCTGGTTCAACTTCTCCGCCTGGTTCACCCGCTCCGGTCGGTTCACCCTCGGCGGGTGGCGGGGCCCCACCCCGCTCCACGGGCACGATTTCCCGGAACAGGTCCTCGACCTCGGGCGCCCCGCCCCAGGCGAGGTAGGCCGCCACGAGGACGGCGACCAGGAAAACACCCGTGACGACGCCGCGGAACGGCAGGTTGAAGATGAGCCCGAGATTCGCCAGGATGCCCAGCGCCGGAACGACTGGGACGCCGGGGACCCGGAAGCCCCGCTCGATGTCGGGAAACTTCCGGCGGTGGACGATGAGGGCGGCGTTCACCACCGACAGTGGCAACAGGAGGTTCAACGTCGCGAAGCCGGTCAGGGCCGTCAACCCGAGATCTAGTCCCAGCGGTGCGCCCTCCGCCGGGAACAGTGCGATGAAGAACACGATCATCGCGACGATCGTCGCGGTGACCGCCGTGACGCTCCAGAACGGCGTCCCGTACTTCGGGTGGATGCGGATGAACGGCCGTGGCGCCTGACCTCGCCGACCCATCAGGGAGCCGATGCCGGTGGCGGCGAGGATCGAGGCGTTCGAGGCCGAGACCATCGAAAAGACCGCACCGGCGACGATCAACGACAGCCCGGCGGATCCGAGAAAGCCCTCGGCCACGAGGCCCATCGCGGTCTCCCCCTCTTCGGCGACGATCTCCGGCGGGACCGTCGAGTTCGTCATCGCGACGATGACCAGCGCGTACAGGATCGTGACGGTCACGATGCTCGCGGCGATCGCTCGCGGCACCGTCTTGCGCGGCTCGATGATCTCCCCGGCGCTGGCGGCGATTGCGGAGAAGCCAAAAAAGGTGATGAACGCGAGGGCGGCGACGGTGACAATGCCCACGGGGTCGGCCTGGAACTGCCCGGCGAAGTTGGCCGCTGCCGTGCCGGGCCCGCGAAAGGCGAACGCGCCCGCGATGAAGGCAAGCAGGACCGCGACCTTCGCGCCCGTCACGAGTAACTGGAACGTGCCGGATTCCTCGGTCCCCCGGGCGTTGAGCACGCCCAGGAGCACTGCGGTCACGACCCCGACAGTCCCGTGGGGCAGCCAGTGGAGGGACTCGGGAATGATGAAGCGGACGAACCACTCGTCCATCGTCGCCAGGTAGAAGGCGGTCGTGCCGGTGTACCCGAGGAACAACGAGAGCCCCACGCCGTAGGTCAGCAACCGGCGCTCGTCGAAGGTCCGCGAGTTGAACAGGTAGCCCCCACCGTTTTCGGAGTAGATCGACGCGAACTCGGAGTAGCTGGCTGCGGTGATGCCCGCCACCACGGCCGCGATGACGAATCCGATCACGGCACTGGACCCGATCATCGCGACGGCGGCACCGGACAGCGAGAAGATCCCCGCCGCGATCATGGTCCCCAGGCCGATGGCGAAGGCGATCTTGAAGTCCAGCGTCCTGGTATGCTCGGCCATCGGATCTAGTGGCTGGGGAACGGTGATAAAATTCCCTTGCCGTGTTATTCAGATGGGAGTCCGCTCAATCGCCGAAGGCAGTCACGACGTGGACCAGGAGCACGAGGATCGTGATGACTGTGAGCGAACGGTGGATCCACCGCAACCGCGAGAACAGCGCCCGCTTTGTCAATGCGATAACGCCGACAAAGAGTCGCGGCGAGTCCTCGCCACGGCCGAGGCGGATAACGTGCCGGTGGAGGTGGCGGCCGTACGGGTCACTGGCGACCTCGAACGCGAGTAACATCCCGACGGCGACGCCGGTCCCCTCCCACTCTTCGTCCTCACCCCTTCTCTTCGTCCTCGATCTTGTCGCGTTCTCCGGCCGCGATCCGTTCTGAGTCACCGATCCCCTGGGGGTGCTCGGGCACGCCCACCGCACGGTCACCGAGGTGGGCGACTGGCTGACGTGCAAGCGTTCCGCTCCCCGGATCACCGGCCGTACCCTGGAGGTCAAGGGACGCCGCCCCATTGGACCCCTGGCGAAGTCGGTTCGAACGGGGCACCCACGCCGCTGCCTCGAGCGATGGAGACCAGGAGGAGCGTCCCGACGACGCCCAGTCGAATCCCTGCCCTCCATGCCATGGGCGCGGCCCTCGGTAAAATAAAACGCGGGGCAAACTGACTCCCAGCCACTGACATCGAGTAGATCCGACCCTGAAAGAGTGGCCACGAAGCGACCCGTGACAGCGAATGGGTCATTGCCGGTAGTTCATCCGCGTGGATGCCGTAGGACTGGTATGAGGGTGTCCGCGAAGGCCGCAATCATTGCCGGTGGTGTGTTACTCGCCGGGTGGATCGGATGGGGACTCTACGCTGGCCGATCGGCCAAATCGGTGCCATACGAGCGGGTGAGAACGGTCGACGGCGTCGAACTCCGCCACTATCCCGCGACGGTGCTGGTCGAGACGACGGCAGCGAACGAGCGGACGGCGTTTCGACGACTGTTCAGGTACATTTCGGGAGCCAACAGGGGCGAGGAGTCGATCGCGATGACGACGACGGTGGAAACGCAAAGCGGCGAATCGGTCTCGACAGCAACCGCGGGCGAACCCGAGAACCGCGAATCGGGCCAGACGGACACTGCGGGCGAGTCGGGGAGCGGCGAGTCGATCGCGATGACGGCTCCGGTGCGGTCGAGGTCGGTCGAGAGCGAGGGGAATGAGGTCCGGATGGCGTTCTACCTGCCACCCGAGTACGATTCCGAGCGCGCACCGGACCCGACGGAATCGACTGGTACCGTGGTCACCGAACCGTCGCGGACGGTCGCTGTGGATCGGTTTTCCTGGTATGCCCCGAGGTGGCGGGTCTCCCGACGGACTCGATCGCTCCGCTCCACCCTCGAACGGAACGCCTTCGAACCGGTCGGTGAGCCCTATCTCCTCAGGTACAACGACCCGTGGACCCCGCCATTCATGCGCCGGAACGAGGTGGCGCTCGAGGTGGCCGAGGCGGGGTGAGTGGGGAGACGAGACGGAGATTGAGTGCGATGTGGGGAGCGGAAGTGCCGAGTGGAGAGAGAGGACGGGAGCGAAGATGAACGGCGTGCCGAGCTGAGAGAGAGGACGGGAGCGAAGATGAACGGCGTGCCGAGTTGAGAGAGAGGACGAGAGACATCCGATGTCAGAGGGCTGGTCTCCGAACAGACAAGAGCACGTCTGGCTCACGTCGTGGCCCGGATGGAGGGCGACCGATCGAGATCGAAGGTCACCCCGGTTAGGTCTTCGGACACGTCCCAGAGTCGAGCAGCCAGGTCTTCGTCGGCCGAACGGTCACTCGAGTCCTGGCGTTCCGGCGCGCCACGCATGTTCATGAGCCCACCAGGACCGATATAGTCGCCCCCAGCGATCTCCGGTGCGGTTGCGGCATAGAGGACCGGACGTGCCCCCTGTGCGGCCGACTGGGCAAGCACCGTGTTCGCAAGCTTCATTCCCCAGAGTCGGAGTCTCGAGCCCATCATCTCCGGGCCCCGACGCTGGAGTCCGGTGTCGGCGTACCCGGGGTGACAGCCGACACTCGACACGGTCGCGTCCGTCGCCCTGAGCCGCCGATCGAGTTCGTAGGCGAACAGGAGATTCGCCAGTTTGCTCTGTGCATAGGCGGCCCACCTGTCGTAGGCCCGCTCGCCGTGGAGGTCATCGAAGTCCACCGCGCCCCGCTGGTGGAGTCCGCTACTCTGGGTGACGATCCGCGTCTCTCCCTCGGTTGCCCGGAGGCGGTCGAGCAGGAGGCCCGTCAGTGCGAAGTGACCGAGGTGGTTGACCCCGAACTGCATCTCGAAGCCGTCATCGGTCTCCCGCCGGGGAATCGCCATCAGCCCGGCATTGTTGCACAGGGCGTGGAGTTCGTCGTACTCGTCCTCGACGACCTCGCCGAAGGACCGGATCGACGCCAGGGAGGCGAGATCCACCTCGAGGACGGACAGCGAGGGGTCACTGACCGACGCCCGGATCTCGTCCCGCGCGGCTCCACCCCGATTCAGGTCGCGACACGCCATGGCGACCTGGGCCCCCTTCCGAGCGAAGGCTTTGGCGGCCTCGAAACCCAGGCCGCTGTTTGCTCCCGTGATCACGACGGTCCTGCCCGACTGGTCGGGCATCTCGGTGACATCCAACGAACTCCCTCGCATAGGGAATACAGGAGATCTGTGGCAGTAAACTCGTGGCTACCGGTGGATCTGACGGGCACGGCACCGGTGGCCACGGGGCGGGCGGGCCCCGCCCCGTCGGACTGCAAACACCCATCGTTGGACCTGCATCGAGGAGCGGGCCTCCCGGCGGTGGCGGCCCTATCTGCTTCGCCCAGAATGCTCCTGACTGTCGGCCGTATCGTTCTTCCGCCCGCGATCGCGAAGCACGCTCGCTCCGGGCAGCACCGAGACGATCGTCGTGACGTAGCCGAACCTGAATATCCCAAACTGGGTCAGGATCCCCAGCACGAACAACCCGAGGAAGATCGGCGAATAGAGGTCAAATAGGATCGGGTCGAGGGTGAACTCGGCCGCAGCGGTCTCGACGTTCGAGGGCGTGATCGAACCGGACACGAGCGTCGCGCCGACGAACGAGGAGACGAGGACGAGGATCGTCCGCGACAGAAACCCTGACAGGGTCGCTGCTACGAACCCGACGACCAGTGCGCCGGGATACAGCAAGACCGGCGACAGCCCGGGAGCGATTGCTTCGAGGACGACGAGGCCCGCGAACGCCCCCGCGATGAAGCTAAGTACCGCGATGGCCATCGAGAGAACCACGTAGGTCAGGACGATCCCGACGACGACGCCGATCCCCGTGGCCGCGAGGACCGCGATGAGGCCCTCGAGGCCCAGGAGCCCCCCGATCGACGGACCGAGCATGAAGCCAACGCTGCCACCGACGACCGCTCCGAGGATGGCGACGCCGTATATCGACAGCGCGGCCCCGGCGAACAGCAACACCGCTCCGCCGATGATCATCCCGACGCCGACCAGGTCTACCATACCACTACCCAGATGGTAGCGTGATGAAAACTTTGTGTTCATTGGGTTTCCCAGTCGTCCGAGTGTTTCCAGGCAATCGTTCGAGTATCCGGGGTAGGGCCCCCCGGATCTTCCCGCCTCGCGGCCGGCAGATTTTCGATGCTGGATGCGTGGCGCGTCGCAGGTGGCTCCAGACCCCAAAGCGGCAATCGAAGCGA
>JAZKTI010000082.1:0-10181 GCA_036625635.1 Haloarculaceae archaeon | reverse complement strand
GCCGCCACCTGATCGGGCGTCCACACGTAGAAGGCGCCCTCCGTCATCGCACCGTCGTGACCCGATCCAGCGTGGGTGTCCTCGTCGACTCGTTCGCTCCTGGCGTCGAGCGTGCTGTAGAAGCCGCCGTCGGGGTGGGTCAGCTCCTCCTCGACGAAGGCCAACGTCTCCCGGGCCACGCGAGCGTATCGCTGCTGGCCGGTGAGCTGGTATCCCGCGAGGTAGGCGCGCGTTAGCTCGGCGTTGTCGTAGAGCATCTTCTCGAAGTGGGGGACCGTCCACGTCCGGTCGGTCGCGTACCGGTGGAACCCGCCGCCGAGCTGGTCGTACATCCCGCCCTCGGCCATCGCGTCCAGCGTCTCGGTGGCAACGGCCCGGAACTCGCTGCCGCCGGTCCGGTGGTGCGCTCGCAGCAAGATGTGGAGCCGGCCGGGATGAGGGAACTTCGGCCCGGTCCCCCACCCGCCCGCCTCGCGGTCGGCACCCCGGACGGCCGCCGAAGCGGCGGATTCCAGCAGGTCGTCGTCGGGAGTGTCGCCCGGCTGGTCCGGCACGGATTCGAGGTCCTCGGTGACGGCCCGGGTCCACTCCTCGGCGCGCTCCTCGATGTCAGCCCGTTCATCGGGGTCGTTCCAGGAGGCGACGATGTCCGCGAGGAGCTGGCGGAACCCGGGCTGACCGCGCCTTGCCTCGGCGGGGAAGTAGGTCCCCACGTAGAACGGTTTGCCCTCGGGAGTCAGGAAAACCGAGAGCGGCCAGCCGCCGCGGCCGGTGACGGCCTGACAGATACTCATGTAGACGCTGTCGAGGTCGGGGCGCTCCTCGCGGTCGACCTTGATCGGCACGAACTGCTCGTTGAGCACCTCGGCGATGGCATCGTTCTGGAAGCTCTCCTCCTCCATGACGTGACACCAGTGGCAGGCGGCGTAGCCGATGGAGAGGAAGATGGGCATATCCTCTTGCCTGGCGGTCGCGAGGGCGTCCTCGTCCCAGGGCTGCCAGTTGACCGGATTGTCCGCGTGCTGGCTGAGGTATGGACTCTCCTCCTGGTCGAGCCGGTTCTGGCTCGTGGGCGTGGGCATGTCAGTCCTTCCGGGCCGCCGCCGGAAAAACACCCCGTCAGGACGGGTCTCGATCACCGCCCCGGTTGTAGCCACGGCGGTCGGTCCGTTCAGGGAGACACGGGTTCGTCAGTCCCGCGAATGTCGAAACCCTCGGACGAGACCTCGCCGGCAGTGGTCGCGCTGCTGACCACCATTGGCGAAGGAGAAGGAGAGGGGGAAGGGGAACTTTTACACTCGGGTGTGCCGGGTCTCCGGGTATGACCGAGACAGTGCTGCTCGTCGGCGGGGGCGGCCGGGAACACGCCATCGCTCGCGCCCTCGAGGACTCCGCGTGTGACCTCTATGCCTGCGCGGGGAACCGGAATCCGGGTATTGGCCACATCGCGGCGGGATTCCGGACCCTCGACACGACGAACACGTCGGCGGTGACGGCCTATGCCAGCGAGGTCGACGCGACGCTGGCCGTCGTGGGTCCCGAAGCGCCCCTCGAGGCGGGCGTCGCGGACGCTCTCGACCAGGCAGGAGTCTACGCCTTTGGCCCCCACGCCGAGGAAGCCCGCATCGAGACGGACAAGGCATTCCAGCGCCGGTTCATGGAGCGCCACGACATCCCCGGGTGTCCCGACTTCGAGACCTTCGATGATTCCGAGGCGGCCTGTGACTACGTCGACGACTCCGACGACGACCTGGCGATCAAGCCAGCGGGCCTCACCGGCGGGAAGGGCGTCCGCGTCATCGGCGACCAGGTCACCGCCGAGGCGGGCAAGGAGTACATCCGGTCGTCGGGCTACGACCGGATCGTCCTCGAGGAGCGCCTCGTCGGCGAGGAGTTCACCCTCCAGGCACTCGTCGCCAACGGGGACCTCCGGGTGACGCCGGCCGTCCAGGACCACAAGCGGGCCTACGAGGGCGACGAGGGCCCGAACACGGGCGGGATGGGCAGTTATTCCGACGCCGGGCTGGAACTCCCGTTCATGACCGAGGCGGAGTACAGGGCGGCTGTCGACGTGCTCCAGGAGACCGTCGCGGCCCTCGAGGGGTACAAGGGGGTCCTCTACGGGCAGTTCATGCTGACCGCAGCGGGGGTCAAGGTCGTGGAGTTCAACGCCAGATTCGGCGACCCCGAGGCGATGAACACGCTTCCGGTCCTGTCGACTGACTTTCTCGAGGTCATTCAGGCCGCCCGGGCGGGGGAGTCACTCCCGCGACTCACCTTTCGGCCGCAGGCGACTGTCTGCAAGTACGCGGTTCCGGCGGGCTATCCGGATGACCCCGACGCGGGGGCGCGGGTCGCAATCGACGAGGAGAGCGCCGGCGATGCCCTGCTCTTCTACGCCAGCGTCGACGAGCGCGAGGACGGCATCTACACGACGACGTCCCGCTCGTTCGCAGTCGTCGGTGTCGCCGACGACATCGCCGGCGCCGAGGCCATCGCCGAGGCGGCCCTTGCGGCCGCGGGCGAGGAGGGGCTCCGGATGCGCCACGACATCGGCACGGCGGACCTGCTCCAGCGACGGATCGACCACATGTCGGACCTCCGCAGCTGAGGGGGCTATGTAGGGCACGTCGGATCGCCTGTCCAGGACCCGACCGAGACGAGGGCCTCACCCGCCCGCGAGATTCAAGGCCCGGCGCCGCAAACCCCGGGGCGTGAGCGACGACGCAGGCGCCGACGCAGACGCGGGGGCCAGTTCCGAGCCCACCACCGGCACGCGGATCGACCGCCTGGACCGGGTCCGGACCGGTGGCGGCCACAATTCCTTCACGGGGTGGTACCGGCGGTACAACCCCCTCAGGGTGATGCTCAACTACGTGGTGATCGTCATCTGCCGGCGCTCGCCAAGTCTCCGGCTCAAGCGGTGGCTCCTCCGGCGCATCGGCGTCACCGTCGGCGCGGGAGCGGCCTTCGCCCTGGAGTCCACCCCAGACGTGTTCTTCCCGCACCTCGTTACTGTCGAAGCCGACGCCATCGTCGGCTACGACGCCACCCTCCTCTGTCACGAATTCCTCCAGGAGGAGGTCAGGACCGGCGAGGTGATCGTCCGCGAGGGAGCGATGATCGGGGCGGGCGCCATCATCCTTCCCGGTGTGGAAATCGGGGCGGGGGCCCAGGTTGCCGCGAACTCCCTCGTCGTCGAAGACGTCCCGCCCGGGCAGACGGTCGCGGGCGTCCCGGCCGACCCGCAGCCCTGACGGGCGCGACAGGTTTTTTGCCGGGGCAGGGCTCGTTTCGCGTATGGATTACGACGAGATGCTCGACAGAGGCCTCGACGAGACGCCCGACATCGAGGGGGGGTCCGAGCGATTCGAGGTCTCGGATCCGGAGGTCCGACAGGAGGGGAACGTGACCGTGGTCGAGAATTTCCAGACGGTCTGTGCCGAGCTCGACCGGGAGGCGGATACCCTGGTTCGGTTCCTCCGGGACGAACTCGGCACGAGCGGCCACATCGACGAGTCGGGTCGCGCACGGCTGACCGGGGAGTTTCGGCAACGCCGAATCGCGGAGGCCGTCGAGGCCTACACCGAGGCCTACGTCCTGTGTCCCGAGTGCGGCCTCCCGGATACGAGTCTCGAGCAGGAGCAGGGCGCCCAGTTGCTCCGGTGTGAGGCCTGCGGGGCACGGTCCCCGACCGGCGGGTAGGAGATCGAGGTCTCAGCGTCACTGTCCTGGCCCTTGTTTCACTCGCTTTCACTTCGGCGATCACTCCGGCTATGACTTCAGCGTCCGTTACTTCGCCGACCCGTCACCCCAGGGACTTGAGCGTCTGAAGGTCGTGTTCGGTTCGCATGAATTCCGCGAGAGGGCGGTCGTCCCGACAGTCCGGGCAGCGAAAGGTGCGGTCGGGGGCCGGCAACGCGCTCGGGGAGGACTGCCAGTCCTTCTTGCAGGCGGGACAGAGCAATCGAACGTAGGCTTCCCTCATGCATGTCAGTCACACACGTGGAGTCCCAAAAAGGTTCCCGGCGCTTCCGGTTCATCGAATGACTGCGGTCTGTTCCCACCGTCGCGCGTCGCGCCGGCCAACGCGTTCGGGCCGGGACCCCGGAGAACCGGAACTTCCCTGTACGGTTATTCCCGGGTTCGGTAGTCAGGCCAGTCGACGGGGCGACCGTTCGAGAGTCTGATCGGTCGAGGATCCGGCCGGTCGAACGGTCCGGGTCGCAATCTCGGAACGAGCGGAGGCCTCACGGGTGGGTCTGACGCTACTCAGACAACGAAGAGGTGCCCCTCTTCGGGGACGTCGAAGAGGCCGATGCGGGCGCCCGCGTCCAACCAGGCGTGCCCGTACGAGAAGGCTGCGAGGGCATCGACGTCGTCTCCCTCCTCGCGGAAGTGGCGACCGTCTTCCAGGTAGGATCGTGCCATGTCTTGGAAGGCCGTCGCAGACTCGGCGAGTGGTGTCTCGGGCGGGACGGCCACGGTCGCCTCCGCCAGGGCCGTCGCGAGCAGGTCCTCGTACCGGGCTGTCTTCTCCGCGAGGTCGGGCATGTTCCCAAGTCCGGACGGCGCCGGCCTAACTGTTCTGCCGATGGTTTGGCAGATGGACCGGCGTCCTGAGCCCCCGGTCGCGGGGGCCCTGGTTCGGCCGCCCGCTTCGGTGACGTGGACGCGATGCTCGAGAGGGAGGTTACCTGTCGACCACGACGGTTGTGCACGACTCACACAATACAGTTGTGCGGGCCGCCCACACTCCCGCAACCTACATACGACCGCCCGAGTTACGGGTTCATATGACAGAAGACGTCTCCACGCACCGCCGCCTCATCATCGCCGGGACCGGCATAGCGGGTCTGACGGCGGCCATTTACGCCGGCCGGGCGAACAACGAGCCGCTGGTTCTGGAGGGTGACGAGCCCGGCGGCCAGCTCACGCTCACCACCGACGTTGCCAACTACCCGGGCTTCCCGGATGGCATCGGTGGTCCGGAACTCGTCCAGCGCATGAAGGACCAGGCGACCCGGTTCGGTGCGGAACTCGATCACGGCATCGTCGTCGACGTCGACGACTCCCGCCGTCCCTTCCGCATCGAACTCCGCGACGGGACCGTCTATACGGCCGACGCTTTCATCGCCGCCTCGGGCGCCAGTGCCAGGACCCTCGGCGTCCCCGGCGAGGCCGACCTGATGGGCTACGGCGTCTCCACCTGTGCGACCTGCGACGGCGCCTTCTTCCGAGGGGAGGACATGCTAGTCGTCGGCGGGGGCGACGCGGCGATGGAGGAGTCGGCGTTCCTCACGAAGTTCGCGGACACCGTCTACATCGCACACCGCCGGGAGGAGTTCCGGGCCGAGGATTACTGGGTCGACAGGATCGATGATCTCGTCGACGAGGGGGACGTCGAACTCCTCCGGAACACCGAACTCCTCGAGATTCACGGGACACCCGAGGACGGCGTCGACCACGTCACGCTGGCCCAGAACGACACCGGATACCCCACGGACAACCTCGACGACCCCGGGACGGAGACCGTCGATATGGACGTGGGGGCGGTCTTTCTCGCCATCGGCCACACCCCGAACACCGACTACCTCGCGGACACCGGGGTCGCACTTGACGAGACGGGCTACGTTCGCACCCGTAGCGGCCGCGGGGGCGGGCAGACGATGACTGACGTCGAGGGTATCTTCGGTGCGGGCGACGTTGTCGACTTCCACTACCAGCAGGCGGTCACCGCGGGCGGGATGGGTAGCAAGGCCGCTCTCGACGCCGACGAGTGGCTCGAGAACCAGGCCGACGTGGGCGCGGAACACGCGGCACCGGCGAGTGCGGAGTCCGACGACTGAGTCCTGAGGGGGTGGGGAGTTGACTCGGGACGTCCTGTACGGGGGTCTGCCGACCCGGGAGTCGGGCCGTGTATCCCACCGATAGCACTGCATATACACATCAGTCGGGTCAACTCGACCGCGACTGCAGGGCATTACTCTCCGAGACGGGTGCCCAGGATTGCGTTCACTCAACCAGTTATTGTGAGTTTCGATCATCGAGAGGGCCGATTGATGGGTGGTCGACCGACGGAATTCGGATTCTGCAGTTCGACGACAGGACGTGTGTCGAGTCCAGGGCCCACGACCGCAGACCCATCAAGCCCATAAGGCTACCGGCGGAAGCTGGTGTATGGCGACTACACCGACGGTGTCGGTCACGCTTAGCGACGACGAATCCTCCGACGAGATCGAGGTCCCGGAGACCCTTCTCGACCTCCTGGGCGAGGGCGACGAACCCCCGGCGGCGGTAGTAGGGGACATCGCCATGCTGGGCCTGGCCCAGCAGATCCACGGTGCCGTGCACCACGCACAGGGCGAACCTGACGAGGATCTCCAGGCGGCCGAGGAGCAGACCATGGACCTATTCGAGGAGCGGTTCGGCCAGACCTACGGTGAAATGACCGGACACAGTCACTGAGGGCGCGATAAGAAGGTTCTTTCCACACCATGCCGATATCATCAAACCCTTTACGTCCGGATGTGTGGGGCCAAATTTCCATTTCATCCCATTCGGTCGGTGCCTCCAGTCACTGAGCTCCAGGCGCAGTTACGACATTGGGGCACAGGGACGACGTTGGGGCACAGGGACGATGGCGACTACGATCCGCGCGGGTGGCAGTGGCGTTACGGAACGGAATAGGTCAGCAGGACGCCCTCGCCGAGCCGCTCGACCGATTCGAGGGCGAGCTGCGGGAAGTCCTCGACGAAGCCGTCGCCGTCGGCGAGGGAGGGTGCGGACCGGCCGCCGACGATGATCGACCCCACGTAGAGGCGGAGCTCGTCCACCAGGTCCGCCTCGAAGAGCCCGGCGATGAGTTCGCCACCGCCCTCGACCATGAGTTGTTCGACGCCCTCGGCCGCCAGGCCCTCGAGTGCGGCGGGCAGGTCGACGCTCTTCTCACCGGCGGTCACGACCGTCGCCCCCACCTCTTCCATCCGGTCCACGAAGCCCGTGGTGGCCTCCTCGCTCACGAGGAGATAGGTGGCCGCGGCGTCGTCGAGCACTCTCGCGTCCGGAGGCGTGCGGATGCGGGAGTCCGCGACGACCCGCGCTGGGTTCGCCGGTCGCCCCGCCGCCTCCCGTTCGGAACGGAGATCGGGGTCGTCGACGGTGAGAGAGGGGTCGTCGGCGACGACAGTGCCGACGCCAACCATCACAGCGTCGCTCTCCGCGCGGAGTTGGTCGACGCGTTCGAAGTCCGCGTCGCTGCTGATCCGGAGTTGCTCCCGCCGACGGGTGGATAGTTTCCCGTCCACGCTCATTGCCGCGTTCACGACCACGCGCATTGGCGGGGCTACCTCCGAGACGATAAAACCGCTTTCGGTGCTGGCCCCCTGCTGTCCCCGATTCCCCCTGGCATCGAAGACCGGCGACCCGAGGACCCGATGGCGGTCCGTGGCCCCTGGAAGGGGTGACGTATTACGACGGCAGATGCACGCGGCGGGCCCGACGTCCGCCGGCGAGGAGGCGTCAAACGGCTCGTTCGGTACAAGGACCGGGTGAGCAGGCATCTATCGGAGGGTAGCCACCCCTCTCGGTGTCCATGGTCCGGGCCCCGGGACGGTCGGGCCACGCCAACGCTTTTTGTAGGGGCGGGGCCAACCCTTCGCACGATGACAATCGAGGAGCATGCCGAGGAACTCGCCTCCGACCTCGGCGTAGACAAAGCGGAGGTCGAGGCGGATCTCGAGAATCTCGTCGCCTACAGCGTGCCGATGGACGAAGCAAAACAGAGCCTCCGTCGCAAGTACGGCAGCGGCGGTGGGGGGGTTACCGAACCGGAAACCAGGAATGTCGCCGACGTGACACCGGAGGACTCGAACGTCGCCGTGACGGCCGTCGTCCTCACGGCCGGGAACCGCTCCATCCGGTACCAGGGCGAGGACCACGTCATCGGCGAGGGGGAACTCGCCGACGAGACCGGCCGCGTTTCCTATACGGCCTGGGAGGATTTCGGCCTCGACCCCGGCGAGGTACTCCGCATCGAGAACGCCAACGTCCGGGAGTGGGAGGGCGACCCGGAACTCAACCTTGGCGAATCCACCAGCGTCGAGCGCGTCGACGAGGAACTCTCGACCCCCGACGAGGTCGGCGGCGACCGCGACCTCGCTGAACTCGCGCCGGGTGACCGGGGGCGCAACGTCGAGGTGCGCGTCCTCGACGTGGAGACCAAGGTCATCGACGGCCGCGACGGCGAAACGACGATCCTCTCGGGCGTCCTCGGCGACGAGTCCGGGCGGCTCCCGTTCACCGACTGGAACCCCCACGAGGCCATCGCGGAGGGCACCTCGCTCCGCATCGAGGACGTCTTCGTCCGGGAGTTCCGCGGCGCACCATCGGTGAACGTCTCGGAGTTCTCGACCGTGGAGGCACTCGATCGCGAGGTCGAGGTTCCCGAGGGCGCACGGCGACTGTCGATCCGCGAGGCCGTGGCTTCGGGAGGCCTCTTCGACGTCGAGGTCGTCGGGAACGTCATCTCGATCCGGGACGGTTCCGGTCTCATCGAACGCTGTCCCGAGTGCGGCCGGGTCGTGCAGAACGACCAGTGTCGGACCCACGGGCAGGTCGACGCCGTGGACGACCTCCGGACCAAGGCTATCGTCGACGACGAGACGGAGACCGTGACCGTGGTCCTCGACGACGAACTGACAGCCCGCCTGTACGGCGGCGACCTCGAGGACGCCCTCGCCGAGGCTCGCGACGCGATGGACCGCGAGGTGGTCGCCGAAGCGATCCGGTCGGAGATCGTCGGTCACGCGGTCTGGGTGCGGGGGACCCTCTCCGTGGACGACTACGGGGCCACCCTCGACGCCGAGGAGTTCGCCGAGCGGGATGACGACCCGGCCGAGCAGGCCCGCGAGTTCCTCGCGGAGGTGGGCGGATGAGCGAGTCCGATGGGGGACCGGGGCGGCGCGAAGTCGCCCACCGCCTGTTCGCCGCCGAGTTCGACGACGCGGATTACGAGTATTCGGAGAGTGACGAGGAGCGCGCCCCAAACTACGTCGTCACGCCCACCGGCGCGCGCGTCAACCGCCTGTTCCTCGTCGGCGTCCTCACCGAAGTCGAGCCGGTCAGCGACGGCGTGCTCCGTGCCCGGGTCGTCGATCCGACCGGTGCGTTCGTCTGTTACGCCGGCCAGTACCAGCCCGACGAGCGGGCCTTCCTGGAGCGGGCGGACCCACCCGCTTTCGTGGCGGTGACCGGCAAGGCACGGACCTTCCAGCCCGACGACGCCGACGTGGTCTACACGTCTGTACGCCCGGAGGCCGTCAACGAGGTCGACGCCGTGACGCGGGATCGGTGGACGCTGGAGGCGGCGAAGGCAACGGTCGACCGCGTGCGGACCGTCGCGGGAGCGCTCGCGCTGGACCAGCGCGGCGACGCCCTCCGCGAAGTCCTGGAAGCCAACGACGTCGCCACGGCCCTGGCCAGCGGCATCCCCATCGCGTTCGAGCAGTACGGCATCGAGGAGGCCTACCTCGCCTCCCTGGCGGAGGTCGCTCTCGACGCGGCCAGACTCGTGGCTGGCGAGGTCGACGAGATCGAAGCGACCACCCTCCCTCCGGACGCCCCTGCCGATCGCTCACTGCCCGTCGAGCCCCGACGGTTCGAGGTGCCCGAGGACCTCTCACGGCCGTCGGAACCCGGTTCGGAGGCCGAAGCCGATCTGGCGGAGGCGGAGCCCGGACGACCGGGCGACGAAACCGGAGCGGCCCCGTCTGACGCGGCCGAACCAGAGACGGCCGACGAACCCGAGAGCGAAGCAACCGAGCCGTCCGCGGAACGCGCTGGCGTGCCAGCGGAGACACCCCCGACCGAGGCCAGCGGTGGGGAGGGTGCCGGAACCGAGGCTCAAGCCGCTCCGGACGACGGCGGCGCTGGGACGGACGCCGCAGCGGAAGACGTCGGCGACTTCGACGAGGGCGAGTTCGATCTCGACGAGGAGAAGCGCGAGGAGATCGAGGCGGAGTACGGCACTGACTTCCAGACCGGAACGGAGGTGGACGAGCCCGGCGAGGCCGATATGGAAGCGACCGAACCGAAGCCGGCAGGCGCCGGGGAACGGGGCGGCGGTGGCCCCGAAGAGGCAGTCGAGGGAGGCCCCGAAGAGGCAGTCGAGGGAGGCCCCG
>JAZKTI010000081.1:0-10297 GCA_036625635.1 Haloarculaceae archaeon | reverse complement strand
GACGACTCCTGGCCGACTTGGGGGACGACTCCTGGCCGACTTGGGGGACGACTCCGGCCTGGAGCCGGGTGGAGGTTCCGGGCTCCAACTTCCACTACACCTGTCTCCAGCGGTTTCCCCATCAGCTCTAGCCAAAGGGCCTCGACCTCGAAGCGGATGGGCGAGACCGTTGGGCACTGTGCGTGCCTCCCGAGGCATGCGCTCACCAGTCGCACATCAACGGGCTTAATTTCCGCGCCTGTGCATGGTCGGCCATGAGTGAAAGTACAGAATCCGGCGATGACGGGCTCCTGTCAACAGACCTCGTCGAGGCAGACCGGCCGGTTCCGTCGGAGTACGCCGAACTCGCGACCGATCTGGGCGATGCGGTCGACGGGGAGGTCCGATTCGACGAGTACGCACAGATACTCTATGCCACCGACGGGAGTATCTACCAGGCCAGGCCCGCGGGCGTCGTCTTTCCCACCGACGTCGCGGATGTCCGGGCAGCCGTCAAGGTGGCGGTGGACCACGGCGTGCCGGTCCTCCCGCGCGGTGCGGGATCGTCGCTGGCGGGCCAGGCTGTCGGCCCGGGCTGTGTCGTTCTCGACCTCACGCGGTACCTGGACGGTGTCGTCGATGTCGACCCGGAGGCACAGCGGGCGACGGTCCAGCCGGGAATCGTCCAGGACCACCTCGAGACCTACCTCGAGGAGTACGCCCTGAAGTTCGCGCCCGACCCCGCCTCCTCCGGGCGCGCGACCATCGGTGGGTCCATCGGGAACAACTCCACAGGCGCCCATTCGGTCCGGTACGGAATCACGGACGCCTACGTGGAGGCAGTCACAGCCGTCCTCGCGAACGGCTCGGTGATCGAGGCCGGGGAGGTCATCATCGACTCGCCGGAGTGGGAGGCTTTGGTCGACAAGGACGACCGCGAGGCCGAAATATACGAAACCGTCCGGGCCGTCGTCGAGGAGAACGCGGCCGAAATCGAGGACCGGTATCCGGACCTCAAGCGCCGGGTGAGCGGCTACAACCTCGACCGGGTGATCTACGAGAACGAGGATGGCGACGAGGTGATCAACCTCGCGAAACTGTTCGTCGGATCGGAGGGCTCCCTCGGCGTCGTCGTCGAGGCGACGATCGGTCTCGTCACTGTGCCAGAGGAGACCGCACTGGGGCTCTACTGTTTCGAGGACCTCGTGGACGCGATGCGTGCCGTCCCGGAGGCCCTCGAGTTCGACGTCAGTGCCGTCGAGTTGATGGACGACGAGGTGTTCCGGCTGGCACTCGACTCGACGGAGTTCGCCCAGTATGCCGAGCCGATCCCCGACGGGACGGACGCGGCGCTGATGCTGGAATTCGACTCCGACCTCCACGACGACTTCGAGGCGGCGATCGAGGCGACGACCGACCACTTCGTCGAGGACGGTGACGCCTTCGACGTCCTCGAGGCCTACTCGGCGGCCGACCAGGACGACATGTGGAAACTCCGGAAGGCGGCCATCCCCCTCCTGATGGGCCTCGAGGGCGACCCGAAGCCCTACCCCTTCATCGAGGATGCGACCGTGCCGCCCGCCGAGCTCGCGGAGTACGTCCAGGAGTTCCAGGACGTCCTGGAGGACCACGATACCTCGGCAGCCTACTTCGCCCACGCCGGTTCCGGGACGCTCCACATCCGCCCCATCCTCAATCTCAAGGAGGAAGACGGCATCGAGGCGCTCCACTCGATCACCGAGGACGTGACCGACCTCGTCCTGGAGCACCAGGGATCATTCTCCGGCGAGCACGGCGATGGCATGGCACGGACGGAGTTCACACCGAAAATGTACGGGGACGCTCTCTGGCGGGCGTTCAAGGCGGTCAAGACGGCCTTCGACCCCGAGTGGTACATGCACCCGGGCAACGTCGTCTACCGGGACGGCCCCGCCGATCTCGGTCCGGAGGGCGACCGCGGTGTGGGCGCCAACAATCACGAGCACCTGCGGTACGGCACCGCCTACCAGTCCCTCGAGCCCCAGACTGCGCTGGACTTCGCCGACGAGGGCGGGTTCAGCCACCTCGTCGAACTCTGCAACGGGTGTGGGACCTGCCGCACGACAGATACCGACGTGATGTGTCCGACATACCGCGCCTCGAAGGACGAGATGCAGACGACCAGGGGGCGGGCGAACATGCTCCGTGCCGCCATCAGCGGGGAGTTGCCGGAGGAGGAGCTGTATTCGGAGCACTTCCAGGAGGAGGTGCTGGACCTCTGTGTCGGCTGCAAGGGCTGTGCCAGCGACTGTCCCACGGGCGTCGACCTCGCGAAGCTCAAAGCCGAGGTCAAACACCAGTACCACGAGCGCGAGGCGGTCTCCCGCCGCGAGCGGCTATTTGGCAACGTCGACAGGGTGAGCGCACTCGGGAGCACACTCGCACCCCTCTCGAACTGGGCCCAGGCCCTCCCCGGCGCCGACCGCATCGGCGAGCGCGTCTTCGGCGTCGCCCCCGACCGGGAGCTTCCCTCCTTCCGCCGGGAGACCCTCGTCGACTGGTTCGAGGACCGCGGCGGGTGTCGGGTGACCCCGGCGGAGGCGGAGGACAACGTCTTGCTCTTCCCGGACACCTTCACCAATTACAGCTACCCAGCGCCGGGGAAGGCAGCCGTCGAAGTGCTCGAAGCTGCCGACATCTACGTCGATATCCCCGACGTCGACCCGAGCGGCCGGGCGGCGTTCTCCGTCGGCCTCCTCGGGGCCGCCCGCGATCGGGCGCGGGCGAACGTCGACCGCCTCGCCCCGATGGTGGCGGAGGGCTGGTCGGTCGTTTTCGTCGAGCCCTCGGACGCGGTGATGTTCCAGGACGAGTACGCCGACCTGCTCGAGGGCGACGGAGTCTACGATGTCGGCGCGAATGCCTACGGGGTCTGCGAGTACCTCGACGTTCACCGCGTCGACGAGCGCCTCCCAGCCGGGGACGGAGGCGGGGCGGCCCCGGGTCGGACCACGCATCTGACCTACCACGGCCACTGCAACCAGAAGGCAACGAACAAGGACCACCACACCGCCAACGTCCTCCGGGAAGTCGGCTTCGAAGTGGACCACCTCGACAGCAGTTGCTGTGGGATGGCCGGGAGCTTCGGCTACGAGGCCGAACACTACGAGCTCTCGAAGGCCATCGGGAAAATCCTCTACGACCAGGTCGAGGCGAGCGCTGGCGAGGAGGTCGTCGCACCCGGTGCCTCCTGCCGGACGCAACTCGAAGACCGTCCCGGCGGTGACCGGCCACCGCACCCGATCGAGCGGGTCCACGACGCACTCGACTTGCAACGGTAACCGCCGCGGAGCGAGGGACGAGGCTGCTGTGGATTTCGAGCCCGGTGGTGGGCTGCTGGCCGTTGAGCGTCGCCACCAGCGTGCTTCCTGGCGGCTCGGCTGGGTTACGAGCGTGCTTCCTGGCGGCTCGGCTGGGCTACGAGCGTGCTTCCTGGCGGCTCGGCTGGGCTACGAGCGTGCTTGCTGGCCGCTCCGCGAGGCTACGAGCGTGCTTGCTGGCCGCTCGGCGACCCATTTGAATGAACTGCTCGTTCGCCCGAGACCGGATGAAGTGCGGGGCGGGACTGGGTTGGATGGTGCCCTGGCCACAACAAACCCGTCCGGCAACTGTCCGGACCGGGGGATGGTGCCGACAGCACAGTTGCGAGGCTTGCCCGGCCCCACCGGACCGGACTACGAGACGAGCACTTCGCCAGGACTTTGCTGGCCCTGGGAGGAAGGGAAGAGCCAGAGGGTCTTCCCGACGGCCACGAGCAGGATGAGCACCACGGTCCAGAGCGGAGCGTCGGCGTAGTAGGCGACGGCGGCCACGAGCGATAGATCGATCGTCATCCCGACGTCCAGAGCGCCCTGAGAGGTCGACGCCGGCGGTCACGAACATGAGCGGATTTCCCCCGGCCGGTGTCCAGATCGTGGTCCGGCCGACGAGGAAGATCCAGAAGCTCATGCCCGCGTCGGCGATGGCCCACTCCTCAGAGTACTGGACTCTGGTGGTCATCACGACGGCGATGGCCACGCCGACGGCCCCGATTGCTCAGTACGCGACGTCGATGGCGACGAGCGAGCCGATCGGGAACAGTGCGAGTGCGAAGCCGAGACTGATGAGACGATCCCGGTCGATGACCAGGCCGCTGGCGAGTGCGAAGGGGACGTGGGTCAGGGTGACGGCGCTCGCCAGCAGGCCCGGCGGGGCGTTCGGGATGCCGTGTTCGTCGGTGATGGGCGTCAGATAGACCGCGCCGGAGAACCAGGCGACCAGGAAGCAGGTCTACCCCACGCTCCCGACGGCCAGGAGGAGGCAGGATCGCCACGCTGGACCGGCAGCTCCGCTCATGCCCACAGGACCTCCCGGCATGGCTGGTCAGCGCGACCGTTCACGCCCGACACGAACCTGTGCGGAGCCCTGAAGATTGCGCGTAGCGAGCCGCCGAACTCACATGGGCTGATAGACTCTCTAAAAATAGTAATTAGTTTGATGCTATAGTAATCACTTAATTATACTAATATAACAATATACTTCAGGATGCCCGCTCTTTGACAGCCACAGAATATTGGTATTGGCGACTTCAGGGGGAATTCTGCTCGAACATATCACTTATATGAAAGGTAATCACTATATTATAAAATAAACGATTATATAGCCAGAAAAAATTAAAGTTATTAAAAGTCTGGGCCTAGGATCGGATATATAGTTAAATATATCGCAGTATAGGTTAAAATTCAAATATAAGATAAATATTGACAATCAGTATTAACAAATATCAGATATACCTATTATTCTATTACGATACGTAGTAAATTTCGGAGCAGTGATACTCTGCCGGAGCGTCAGGCGTCACCCCCGCCGCCCCCGTTGTGGTGAGCCTCTTCGGTTCCGCCCACCTGTACGGTCCCGTTGCCCGACGGAACGGCACTATCACTGTTGGTAAACTAAGCAAGTAACGGATGGCCGTTGTGGCAACGCACGACAGACGGGTCTGTCCGTCCTCGAATCGCGTCGGCGGGAAACTCAATTGACTGGATCTCGACTATGAGGAACCGTTCGTGCGGCCCGGCACACATAGCGGGACGAGCTCTCAGACCGAACCGGCCAGCGGGGGCCCGAGCGGATCCGCGACGTCGTGGAAACAGTCGACGAGGCCACCACCCGCGTGACCGAGGACATCGACGGCGTCTACGACCAGACCGTAGCCGGTCGCCGGGAAGTCGACTCGGGGGTGGAACCCTTCGAGACCATCGACCACAGCAACGACCGCCGCTCGACGAGCGCCGAAGACGTCGCGACTGCGACCGACCAGCAGGCCGAGAGGACGGAGGGCCTCGCGCTGGTGGCCGAGGAAGCCCGGCGAAAGGCGAACAGGATCCTCGAGGAGACCAACGAAATCGATCAGACAAACCGGGCCCTCCTGGAGAAGCTCGAATCCACCCTCGACCGCGGGACCTAGCGGTCGGACTCCTATGGTCGCTTCACACGGGTCTGGCAGGCGTGGACGAGGTTGAGATAGAGAGCCATCGGATCGACCGCTCGAGGTGCTATTGCTACTACCACCGCGAACGGGCCCAGGGCTTTCGGGCTGCTCGGGGTCGCAGTAGCAGTTTCTCCTCCTCACCCAGGCGGTCCGGGGGCCTTTCAAACGCGGTAGCGGGACCGAGAACGGACGACTGTGAGGGGACCGAGGACCTCTGGCATCGGGCCGTCATCTCGCTGAGATTCAGCATTTTGTCAGGCCTGTGCGGTCCACAACTATGGGGGCTCGCCGTTGAGAGCACCCGAGACCTCGATATTCGAATCCCTACCCAATTTCCGACGACCCCGCTCGTATCCGTAGCTCGATGCCATCCGGATCGGTGACCGCGAATCCATCCCCGTGAACGGCCCTTTCGAATCCGATACCGTCTTCGACGACTGACCGACCCCGCCGCTCCAGGCCCTTCCGGACGGCGGCGAGTGCGGCAGACCCTGACAGGACGACCCCGAAACACGCCAATCCCGGGCCCTCGGCCGACTCGCGCTTCCGGTTCCAGAGGTTCGCGCCGACGTGGTGGTGATACCCGCCCGCGGCCACGAACGAGGCCCCCGTCATCTCGCCTCGCACCTCGAATCCCGGGGGTCCGACGCAGAATTCCTTGAATCCCGCGAGCGAGGTGACCTCGATGTGCACGTAGTAGATGACGGTGTCGGCTAGAAGGGTGTCTCCCGGTGGGCTCTCGGACGGTGGCCTGTCGAACGGTCGGCTCTCGGGGGGGGGGTTGCCTTGGGCCTCTGCGCTATCGGCCGGTACGCTGTCGACCGGTGTGCCGTCTGCCGGTACGCCGTCGACCGGTGTGCCGTCTGCCGGTACGCCGTCGACCGGGGTGCTGTCACCGCCGGCCCTGGCGGCCCCCGCCACAGCGTCGAGGTCGAGTGGCTCCGTCGTCATCCGGACCGTACCGTCGGCGGCGACCGACCAGTCATCGCGGGAGGTGTCGCGGTATGTGTCGACCCCTTTCCCTCCGGGTCGGACAGGAACACGGCCTCGCTGACGCGGTGGTCGGCGGCCCGCTCGCGGGGCCAGCGCTTCCGGACCCGACCCAGGGCGTTGCCGAGGCCGCGACGGGACGGGACCCTGAAGGCGTGGCGGAACAGGCCAGCGGCGGCCTCGGTCCGGCCTGCAGCGCCGGTCTCGAGAACCAGCAGCGGTCGTTCGTCCACGCCCTGTATCGCGGTCCCCGCGACTCGAGCAAGGAGCCTGAGCCCGACGACCGACCGGTAAAACTCGATGGGCTCCTCGAGGTCCTCGACGCGGAGAGCGGTCCGGCCGAGGTGCGTTTCTGCAGGAAGCCGCTCGTCAGCCTCCGAGGGGAAGATCATTCGAGCGGCCGAGGGCCTACGGTGATCGCAATCCGGCTCTATGTCCGCCCCGGAGCGCCGATGGCCGGAGCTATTTCGGACTGGGGCCGGTTCGCTCACGCGGCCGGTCACTTCGACGTGCTGACACCGATTCCCTGATAGAAGGGGCATTTCTGGGTCGCGCCTGTCGCCAGCAGGACGACGCCGACCACGAGCGCGATTGCACCGATCACCGGGCTCGTCTCCACGATCCCAGCGACCACGACAATACCGGCGACGGCGGCGATCAGGCCGATGACAATGCGCACGAGTCTGTCAGTGCTGCCTACATTGATATCCACGGTTACCCTCCGTTACCTACTCCTCGCTCATCAGTAAAAAGTCGGGACCGTGCTTCTCAACGCGTGGGAAGGACGGCCAGTCGCGTCACGGGTAGTACTCTCCCGTCGGACAGGCTGTTGCCCGTAATTTCTCGTCGACCAGGCTGTGGCCAGTACCCTCTCGCCGATCGAAGACCTCCCGTGATCGACACTTATGGCACAGCGTCCACTTATCCACCGCCGCCAGGGCGTCGCCCGCGGTCCGCGACCCGTTCTCGGAGCGTGGAGCAGTACTCGCCGAGCCGCCAGCGGAGCCGCAGTAGGCGGCTGCGGGCGGGGGCTGCGGCCAGGAGGATCAAGGCGCCTGCCTCCTCCCCGGCCCCGGACATCTGCTCGACGCCGATCCAGGTGATCAGGGCGATGGTCGAGAGGACGACGGCGAACTTCACCCCGGCGATCAGATCCACGCTGCGGATATACCCGGCGATGAATGAGGAGATGATCGCCTGGAGTGTGACGGCATGGAAGAAGAGCATCGAGAGCATCCCCGTGTCGACGTTCCCGCCGAAGCTCTGCCCCCCGGCGGCCGCCTGGGACCCGCCGGCCGCACCCGCCTGAGTAGAGAGGCCCGCCATGGTGTCGAGGAACTGCAGTTTCAGGAGCGCCATGACCCCGAGCAGCGTGAGGTAAGTCATGATGATGATGACCATCTGCATTCGGGTCCGCGAGACGCGCTCGCGGTCGATGTCGTCCTGATTCTCCGAGGCCTGGGCGGCCGTCGAGAGCACGTCCTGGATCTGGCTCGAGGCCTCCTGGGACTCGCTGATGAGCTTCACCGTCCGGGAGAGCCTGGGGATGTGGTACTTGTTGTTGAACTCCCGGAGCGCCGACTTCAGGTCGGTCCCGTAGTTGACTTTTGCGTGCATCGTTTCGAACTCGTTGGCGAGCCGGCCGGAGGAGGTCTCGGAGACGGTCTTGATGGACTCGAGCAACGTCATCCCGGTGTCGTTGGCGCTGGAGAGTTTCCGGAGGTTCTCCGAGA
The DNA here is from genome assembly GCA_036625635.1 of Haloarculaceae archaeon. Classification (GTDB taxonomy): domain Archaea; phylum Halobacteriota; class Halobacteria; order Halobacteriales; family Haloarculaceae; genus JAZKTI01. The sequence goes on along the minus strand of JAZKTI010000081.1, from coordinate 2,086 downwards.
GGTTCCCGAGGACCGCCCGCCGCGAGCGCACGTTCCACGTGTGGAAAATCGCGAGCGGGAGCATGTTGATATAGATCGGCAGGTAGACCCAGACGAAGGTTGTATACACGGGGGACTCGAAAAAGGCGCCGATCGAAAGCGGGATCGCACCGGTGGCGATACCGGCGACGAGGATGATGATGTTGATCGGGATCGTCACGACCAGGACGAGCATGGGGTTGTCTCTGAAGAACACGTGGGGTGCCTTGAGGATGCTCGTCAGTGTGTGGATGGTCTCGCGGCGCTTGATGCGGTCGAACATCGAGAAGTCACCGGTGAACTTCTCGACGAGGCCCTGGCTGAAGACGCCGACCCCCTCCTCGACGGTGTAGTCCTCGTCTGCGTCCGGCCGGAGGTAGCCGTCGCCGAGTGTGTCCTGGGTGACGGTGGAGACGAGCACCAGGAAGCCGACGCCCGTCAGTGGAATGAGGCCGTAGACCGTTCCGTACAGGAGCATGTCCTGGGACCCGCCCATCATGCTCATGATGACGAGAATGATGATGAGCAGCAGCGGGAACAGAGAGAGGGTCATGTACATCTCCCCGAACAGTTCCAGCGTGTCGAGCAGCATCTCCTGTTCGTTCTTCGCCGTCCGCATCTGCTTGTTCTTCTGGTCCCGCAGGAAGTCGGTCATGTCACCGCCGGAGTCGACGATAGAGAGCATATCGGTGAGGAACTGGGAGAGTTCGTCGCTGGGGGTTTCCATGGCCTGGTTCCGAATCGCCGTCCGGTAGTCCGTATCGAAGTACTCCGTCTCGAGGACGATCGACTGGAACTCCCGGGCGACTTCCCCGTAGGTGTCGTCGGCCTTCGCCATCGATTCGAGGATCTCGAGCTGGTTCATGCCCCCGATCGAGAGGGCGTACATGAACGAGACCGAGTCCGACAGCAGGACGTTGATCTCGCGCTCGCGTGCACTGGACCGGAAGTATGGGATGGAGACGAGCGAGCCGAAGCCGATGATGAATCCGACGGAGCCGAAAATGATGCCGGCGACGAAGATGATTGCCGGCGTCTTTAGCGCCTCGAGCCAGACAGGGATCGAGAAGGGAACCAGGTGAGTTCCCGGGTCGATGAACATCTGCACGAAGAGCCAGCCCATGAAGAGACCGAGCCCCCAGAGCACGAGGCCGGCGACCACGCCGATTGCCAGCGCTCGCGAGAGGAACAGTTCGACGTTGTCGGGCATCCGGGCCTCGGCGAGTTTCCTGTCGACGCCGGCGACGAAGTCGCTGTCCTCTTTGAACAGCCACTTGTAGATCGGATAGAAGGCGTCGCCGAGGGAGGAGGATCCCCCGAGCTCTCGCTCTTCAGTAGCTCGTGTCCCGTGGCTCATTCCTCCTCCTCTTCGTCAGGTTCAGACCCGGCCTTCGGAACGTGCTTGCTGAAGTCGATAGCACCCTCGCCGGCCGTGGCGAGCTCGTCAGCGCCCTCACCATCCTGGAGGGCGGAGACGATGCTCGTGTTGTCCAGGTCGCTGTAGCTTTCCATCAACGGCTGCGCGTTCTCCAGGATCTCGGTGGTCTCCTCGAGCACCTCTTCGGGCGGGTCGGGTCGGGGCACCATCTCCTCCTTTTCCTCGTCGATCTCGATCATGACCGACTCCATCTCGCGGAGATCCTCGAGGCTGCGTTCGAGCTGTTCGTTCGCGATGATCGTCAGGATCGTGTCCGGGTCGTTGATGAACGCCTGGATGGTTGCGGCGACCTCCGTGTACGTATTCAGTCGCTCTTCGATGAGGTACGCGAGGACGATCTTGCGCTTGAACAGCTCCTCGTCGAGGCGCTCCTGGCTCCAGCCGCGATCGAACTTGATCTCCTCCAGGGTGCTCGACGAGCCCATCTGGATGAAGTTGTCAGTTTCCGCCCGCCATTCGTAGACGTCGCGGACGTTGATCTCGTCGTTCTCGGGTGAGTACTCGTTGATTTCGGTGAGTGTCTTGTTCCGGCGGACCTTGTTCCCCTGGACCCGCGTCGCCGTCTGGATGGAGATGAGGTCCAGCGCCGTGAACATCGTCTTCGAGACGTTGATCGGGTCGGTCGTGAAC
>JAZKTI010000080.1:0-10340 GCA_036625635.1 Haloarculaceae archaeon | reverse complement strand
AAACCGTCGGCGAAACGGTCAGCGAGGAGGTCGAGAGCATGGCCGAGACGGTCGGTGAAACCGTCACTGACGAAGTGACCGAGGAGGTGGAAAAGACGGTCAGCGAGGCGGCCGAGGAACCGGAAACGGACTCGTAGACCGGCGACGGACTGACGGTGAGGAGTTTGGATCTTGGGTCTCTGGAGTCACGACCCTTCGATCATCGATCCGGTAACCGTCGATCGGTTTCCCCAGATCACTCCGCTGGTTCGTCGGACAGATTGAGTTTCGCGACGAGGCGGGCGGTGATGACCTGCTCGAGGATATCGAGCAACTGTACGTCGTCCGAGGTATAGTCGGCAAAGATACCGATCGGGATTTCACCACCCGCGACGTCGTGATGCCCGCCGCCACTCCCGACGTCGCCGAAGGCCTCGTTCAGGATATTTCCCACGTGGACTCGCGCATCCGGTGACCGGGCACTGACGTGAACGGCGTCGTCGACGAGTCCGAACACGATGGCGGTCTGGACGCCCTCGAGGCGCACGAGATAATCGACGGCCTGGGGGAGGGAATCCCGTTCCGTCGTGCGGCCGACGTGGGAGATGAGGACTGCGTCGATCGTCCGACGATTGTCGATCGCCGTCGAGATTGCGTCCAGCGTCCCGCCCGTTACCGACGGCGTCGAGAGCTTCCGGATCAACTCCAGATCCGCGTACTCGTGAAGATAGCCGGCGGCGTCGTAGTCCTTGGGACTCGCCCCGCGGAGGAAGTCGAGGGTGTCCGACCGGATGGCAAACAGGAGGGCCGTCGCGAGATCTTCGTCGAGATCGATCTCGAGAGCGCGCACGTACTCCGTGAGGATCGTCGACGCCGCTCCCAGCTCCTCGCGATGATCGACGAACTGGGCCTCGATGTCCTCGGCGGGATGGTGGTCGATGACGATGTCGACGGTCGTGTCTGCGGGGACGGTGTTGTTTTCACCGGGTATCGAATGATCGACGAACGCGAGTAGGGAGTCCGGCTCGCGATCCTGGATGGTCGAGGGTTCGAACGGCTTGAGGTCGATGTCGAGTAAATTGACGAAGGCCCGGTTTTCCTGGTGGGAAATATCGCCACTGTAGAGAATAAACTGTTCGTCGATACCGGCCGCAGCCGCGATCCGGCCGAGCGCGAGCGCGCTCGCGAGACAGTCCGGATCGGGGTTGTTGTGGCAGACGATGTTGATCTCGCTGCCGTCTTCGAGGATGTCGTGGAGTTCTTGCGCCCGACTCATCAGTTTTCATTTGTAGGGTCGCTGCACAGATAGGCGTACAGGGCCCTTCCCACCTGGGGAATACCACGCCATTCGGCTGGCGCGCCGTCGGCCCTCCCGGAGTAGCCGTGCTGACTCCACAAACACCGGATCAGACCCGGACGGATTCCGAGTGGACTCGTCTCTCGAATACCGGTGACCGGTTCGGCGAAGACGAAACAGGCGATCGTCGAGGACTCGAACCGAGTCGTCCGCCGTTTTATGCACGCCCTGCCCGTAGTAACCCCATGATCTCACGACTTCTCGTCCCGATGGACGACTCGGAAATGGCCGAGCGAGCCCTCGAATACGCTCTCGAGCACCATCCCGACGCGGAAATAACCGTCTTGCACGTTGTGGGCCAACCGTCACCGATGGGTGGCGCAGCCACGGGGCTCGCGCTCGCGGACGACGTCGAAGCGGCCGCCGAGGAGCGTGCGGCGGCGGTCTTCGACCGCGCTCGGGACCTCGCCGCCGAGTACGACGTCGAACTCACCACCGACGTCGAACTGGGTCAGGCGACGCGGGCGATTCTGAACCGCGCCGAGGACTACGATGCGGTCGTGATCGGGAGCCACGGCGGCTCACTGGCCGACCGACTGTTCGTCGGGAACGTCGCCCAGAAGGTGTTCCGGCGGTCGCCGGTTCCCGTGATCGTCGTTCGGTGAGTGGCGCTTGTGGCGGCCGCCAGCCACATTCTCGGCCCCAGGAAGTGCCGGACCGTCATCTCGACCGTCTGGTACGGGTCGGCGACCTCGACACCTGGGGCTCGCTGGACGATCGTCTCGGCCAGTTCGCGCGTGCTGTCGGAACCGACGTAGACGGCCCGATTCTCGGTGCGATCGACGCGGACCCAGTTCCGACTCATCCCGGCCAGGAATTTCTCAGGTCTAACGACCCTTTCGCCGGAACCCTATTGGCGACGGTTCTGGAGCAGGCGGACATTCCCGCCGGTAGCCGTCTGACTCCCAGCAGCGGCGTCTGTCCCAAAATCCTCCCTACTCCGTGGCGACGAATGCCGGCTTCCGACACGTCACGTGACGGGAACGGTTATCGGGACCGCGTTCGAACGGCGAACTGAATCCGTCTGAACCATGTCGGTGACTTCTCGGTGCGACGGTATCCTGTTCGCAGTCGAAATCGGGCCATCGCGCAGACGTCACGACTGTCCCGGGGTGGATCCATGGGCCTGCTGAAAGCGCTCCTGGAGGCGATGAAGTGGGTACTGGTGGCACTGATCCTCGGGGTCGGGATAACCGTCGGGTCGGGGAATGCCGAGCCGTACGTTTCCCCCTCGGCCATCCCGGGTGGGCCGGAGGCGACCTTCGCAGGGATGTTCGTTGGCGTCGTTGCCGTGGTACTGGTCGTCGGCCAGCTCCAGGAAGTAATCAGGGGCGACGAGTGGGAGGCGGCGGGCCGGCACGCGGGACTGCAGCCGGAAGGCAACGGCGGCCTCAGAAGTCTGCCGGACGTGTCCGGCACCGTCGACGGCGTGGCGGTTACTGCTCGGACGGAGAAACACACGGTCAACACAGGGGGCGAGGGTGGATCGACGACAGTCAGGTACACGCTCGTCGAGGCGGAGTTACCCGGCCCTGCCGACGACGGGGTGATCGTCGGCCGCACTGGCGACGGACGCATGCGTGCTGAACGTGGGGAGGTCGACGTCGACGACGTGGTCGAACACGTCTCCGCCGACGAGGGACTTGTCACCGCCGAAACCGGGGACCTCTCCGCTGTTGGAACCTCGGAGCCGGCGGTGCAGGCCGTCATCAACGGGCCCGCGGGGAAAGCGACGCGCTCGCTGGAGAAACTGGATCTCGCCCACGTCGGCGACGCGGCAGCCGTGGTCGCCAGCTACGCCGAGACACAGAACGAGGAGCTGGAGGACTCGGTCTTCGAGTTTCCAGTCGAACGTCTCGCTGATCGCGTCCCGGGCGACGCCGCGACGGTCACGATCGAGACGAAAGACCTGGTACTGAACGTCGAGGAATTCCGTCGTCAGGTCGTGGCAGTCGTCGCCATCGCGGACGCGTTTGCGGAAGCGACCGTCCGCGCGTCTGCTCACCAGTAGCCGGCAATATCGACTGGTTCCTGTCTCTCGCGTTCCCGTGGCGTCCCAGCGCGGCTCCTGTGCCAGGAACGGGGGTCGCTGTCCCTCACACCGGTTCTACCTCCTCGACGCGCTGTGTGCCGGGAGCGTCGGTCAGGCAGTCGGCGAGGCCGGCGTCGTCCAGGGCGGCAGTGGCCTCGACGCGGACCTCGACGGTGACGACGGTCGCGGCCATCGCCGGTTCGACGCCGCGGAGGGCCTTGACGATGGCGTCGGCGACGTCGTCCTCGTGCTCGAGGCGGCGGCTGGCGCTCGTGGCGAGGTCGTCGCCGTCGGTCGGGGGGACGCGGACGGCGACGACCGCTCGCCAGGCGGTGCGGGGATCGGTGGATTGGGTGGCTTGCATCGTGTCACCTCTGTCGGGCCGGGGCAGTTGCCCGCCCCGGCGAGGCACGAGGGACGAGTCGAACGTCCGCCACGGTCGCGATGGACCGTGGCCGGTCCGGCTACCACTCGTGCGTAGCGACCCGCGAGGGGTCCTGAGTCACCGCTGCCGTCAACGGGCCCGGCCCCGTCGACCGCGACCGTCGGTGGTCGTGGTGGCGGCGGTCGCACCTGCCCGCCGGAGCTTCGATCCCTACTGAAGGACCATGGGGGAGGGGAGCGACGGAGCCTGCGTCTCGCGTTCGTAGAGAGGCAGCCCACGGACGGCGCCCGAGGGAAGGGATGGAACGCGCATTCAACCCCGGACGGGGAGTGGCACTGGGTTCCGTCGAAGGGGTGGGGGCGGGGAGTGGTCGGTCGGACCGCCCCGACGTGGGCAGACCTCGAGATCGGGGTCGGAGAACGCCCGTGTTCACCACCCCGGCCGGGTAGTCCGGCGGCGGGGAACGGTTATGCGGGCAGGCAGCGGCCGCGAATGGTAGACCAATTCGCGGCGCCCCTCACGAAGAATCCCGGGCGATCGGCCCCGTCGACTGCCGCCGAGGTGCCGGCGACCTCCCCCAGAACGGACCACGCGTCGCCACGGCTCACGGCCGCGGCCGGGGTCGAGGTGGGGAAGGTCAGCATCGGTTTGTCACCTGGTTCGGGCGGACGCAGGTGCGTCCTGTATTCGATTGTGGGCAATGGGAGCGTTGTATTAACCGTACTTCGAGTGTGGTACTCATACACGGGGTGTGGGGCTCGGTGTCCGGGAGCGGTGGGGTCAGGGAGTACAGTGCGAGTGGGCGAGGGTGGTGGATTGATTAGTGTGTGGGCTTGAACCGAACCGATAGGCTCACAATGTGTCAGCAGGAGGGACTGGAGGAGTTAAGGCACATCGTTGACTATCCGGGTGCAATGGGACTACTGACCGATACGAAACTGAACGACAACCTGACGACGGTTCCCGAGCCCGTGCGGAACTATCTCGAACTCGCGTCCGGCGACCGCGTCGAGTGGCACGTCGAGGAGGGACAGATCATCGTTCGGAAGAAGGACCAGGGATAGAAACGACCGCTCACTGGTAGGCTGCAAACTCCTCGCCGAAGAGCAGGAACAGCGCCGTCCCCACCAGGCCGACGACCGTGGCGAGCCCGAAGGCGAGCGTCGGAGAGACGCCGTACAGTGCGCCGCCGACGATACCGCTGGGGATCACGATGACGTTTCGGACCAGGTAGTAGGTCCCGGTGACGCGACCGCCGCCACCCGCTTCTGCGGGGCCGACGATGAGCGCCTTGTGGGCCGGCAAGCCGGCGAAGCGCAGGCCGGAGAAGGCGAAGACGACCCCGATGACGAGAGGGTCCGGCGGCGCGAGTACCAGCAGCAGCGGGAAGACCGCGTAGACGACGAAACCCAGGGCGACCACCGGCTTCAGCCCGGTTCGTTCGGCGAGTCTGGCGACGGGGAGCATCGTGGCGAGGGCGACGACCATCTCGACGGCGAGGAGGACGCCAAAAAAGGCAGCCGGGGTGAAGCCGATCCCCAGTATCGTGGCTCCCACCTGCTGGACGTCGGTGATGACCCAGATGACCAGCGCGTAGACCATCCCGTTGCCGAACCGCACGAGGGCGTCCCCGAGCAGGAGGGGCTCGAGGGGGTCGGGGAGTCCCCGCAGGTCCCGCCGGATCGTCGCGAAGCCCTCGAAGCTGGCCCCGAGACCGCCTTCCTCGGGCTCGAAGAAGACGTACTGGAGGATCGTGGCGACGAGCCCGGCGACGATCGCGATCAGCAGCATGACCTGGAAGCCCCAGACGAATCCCGCAGTCAGGACCAGGACACCCGTTGCGATGACTGGCGCGAGCAGGAACCCAACCCGGCGAAAGGTCTCCGTGCTCGCGAAGCCGGCCGCGAGGTGTTCGGGTGCGACACTCTGTTTGACGACGGCGAAGGTCGCGCCGAGGCCAAGCGACTTCCAGGCCTGCGTGAGAAAGAGACCCAGGAGGATCCAGGCCCAGGCCGGGACGACCACCGGCCCGATCGCGACCCCGAGGTCGGGCGCGAGCAGCCAGAGGCCGAACCCCACCGTCGAGACGATCCCGAAGACCGTCAGGGCGTAGCGTGACCCGATGGCGTCGGAGACGGCCCCACCGGGATACGGGTAGACCGCGCTGATGAGATCCGAGAGGCTCTTGAAGACCCCGACGGCGATTGGCCCAGCGCCGAGCAGGCGCATGTACTCCGGTACGAACCGCGAGGTCATCTGGAAGGCCAGCGAGAAGGCGAGCATCGCCAGCGAGAGGACGAGGACGTCCCTCGGGAGCGCCACGAACTGGCGGACCTCCCCGAGTGGCCTCGCGTCGCCGGCAGGGCCCTCACCGCCAGACTTGCCTCCATCTGCGCCTGCCTGCTCCCCGCTCATCACGGTAGATCCCTGGCCCCACGCCAGTAAAACGCCCGATCCGGTGGTTCGTCACCAGACCGATGTCGCGACCGCGAACCCGTCAAGTCGACCGACGTACTTAGGACGGCGGCGACATTATATGCTAGTGGCAGCGGGAGCCCGGCCTCCGTGCCCCGGCCCCGTCGTCGGCGTCGCCGGCACCGGCAAGGGGCATGAGGAAAGTCCCCCCACCGCCGGGCAGGTGACCGGGCGCAAGTCCGGAGCGGGAGACCGCTGGCTCTGGAACAGAAACGAGACCCCGCTCCCCGACCCATGACGTGTGCGACCCCACGCCGACCCGGACGCCCGGGGAAGGCACGGGCAGCTAACCCACCGAGGGCGCGCGCCGACGCAGTCGGCGCGCTCGGCGAACGGGACGTCGCGGCTTCCCGCGGCGTGTCGTTCCCGGGACGGGAGCGAAGGGATGGAACGGCGAACCCTCACCGGTGCAAGTCCGAACCGCAAGGTAGTCCGGCACGCCGCCGGGTGCGTGGCACGGCTGCAGTGCCGTGCCGCCACCGGCACGCGGCCCGTTCGCGGGCCGACGGTTCGGACGCTCAGCCGAATGCCGGGCCGAACAGAAGGGGGCTTACTCCCCGCAGCCGCTCACGCTTCCGAGCGGCGAGTCCCTCGACTGCGTGACGCTCGGACCGCCACAGCCTGGTACCAGCTTGGCCCGTCCCCAGCGTGTCCCGGAGGGCTCACCGCCAGGTGCCGCGCCACCTCGCTGGGGGCCCGGAGTGGCGGAGGTGATCAGAATCCGAGGACGGCGCCACGGGCCAGTCGGGCCTCCGCTTTGCGGAGGTGTTCCGAGACCGTGCTCGAGGCACAGCCCAACGCAGCCGCGACGTCGTCGTGGGTCGCCTCGCGGGGATTCTCGTAGTACCCGAGGTCGATTGCCGCCCTGAGCGCCGCACGCTGGCCTGCGGTCAGCCCCTGGAAACCGGCCCGAGGATCGTCCTGGAGTGGCCGGATCGCCTCGACCGTCACGTCGATCGGCCCGGGGATCTGTTCGAGCACCGCAGACAGGGTCTCGTCTGTTCCCAGCAGGCGCGCGCGAACCTGCCCGTCGCGATAGACGATCGGCTTCGTCACGATCAGGCCCGGGCTCGTGATCGCGGCGAAGAGCCTCTCCACGAACGGGTCGCCCCCGCGTTCGAGGCGGACGAGCAAGCCGAACCGATTGTCGTCGAACCCACTCGCGGAGACCTCCTGGACCAGCGGTGCCGCCGCCAGGGCCTCGACGACCGGCGCCTGGGCACCCTCGCACACGTAGAAGGCCGTGATCGAATCGTCGGCACCCGGATTCCACTCGTGGAGCCGTGCGACCGCGAGCGCGGGATTGTCCGCGACGAGTGCGAACGCCTCCGGGGCAACCGCCGGTGGGGGCCGGAGGCGCACGTCGAGGGAGCGCACGAGTGGCCATAGCACCCTCGACAACCTAAACGACCCGGGCATAGCCGGCTCAATCCCCAACACCTTGGCGGCCCTCCGGGATTCCATGGGACCGCCAACGCTCGCGGCCACGGGTCTGCGACGGATCTACGGGCCGGTCACCGCGCTCGATGGAGTGGACCTCACTCTTTCGACCCCCGAGGTCCTCGGTATCGCCGGTCCGAACGGATCCGGCAAGACGACGCTTATCCGGACCCTCCTCGGCCTCGAACGACCCTCCGCAGGCGAGGCGACTGTCGAGGGCACCCCCTCGGTGGACCTCGACGCCGCGACCCGCGCCCGCATCGGCTACATGCCCCAGGCAACGGCCGTCTACGACGACCTCACCGTCCGGGAGAACGTCGGGTTCTTTGCCGCCCTCTACGGGGTTGGGGATCGCCAGGCAGCCGTCGACGCGGCCCTCTCCTTCGTCGACCTCGACGAGCGTGCCGACGACCGGATCGGGGCGCTCTCGGGGGGCATGGTCCGTCGCGCGAGTCTCGCCTGTGCCGTGGTCCACGACCCCGCAGTCCTGGCCCTGGACGAACCGACGGTGGGCCTAGACCCCGAACTGCGCCGGGCGATGTGGGCCGGCTTTCGCGAGCGCCGGGCGGCGGGCAGCCTGGTCCTCGTCTCGACCCACTACCTGGATGAGGCCCGCCGGTGTGACCGGGTCCTCCTCCTGCGCGAGGGACGGGTGCTCGCCTGCGACACCCCCGAGGCCCTCCGCGAGCGGACCGGTGCCCGGGACATGGAAGCGGCCTTCCTGGCCCTTCTCGGCGCCGACGGCGGGGCGGCGACGGTGGACGATGGGGACCTGGGGGCCAACCTATCGCGTGATGGAGCGGATGGGGCACCCGGGCCGCCAGACCACCCGACCGGGCGGGGCGACGAGAGCCGGCGGGAGGACGTGGGGGGATCGGAATGACGGGCGCCCGCGTCGTCGCTGGACGCATACTTCGGACCCTCCGCGGCGACCGCCGGACCCTGGGGCTCGTGGTCGTGATCCCGGCCTTCATCGTCTACCTCGTGAGCGAGGTCTTCCCTCGCGCCGAGCCGGTGGCGCCGCCTCTCCTCGCCGTCTTCGTCTTCTTCCTCACCTACATGCTAACGGCCGTCGGGTTCCTCCGGGAGCGGACCGCCGGGACACTCGACCGCGTGCTCGTCTCGCCGATCTCCCGACCCGGCCTTGTACTCGGGTACGTCCTCGGATACGGCGTCCTTGCAACGGTCCAGGCCGCCGTCCTGCTCGGGGCCGCCGTGGGGTTCCTGGACGTCTCCTTCGCTAACGGGGTGATCCTCTTCGTCGTCGTGGAACTGCTCGGCGCACTCACTGCGCTCGGCATCGGGATCGTCCTCTCGCTGTTCGCCGAGAACGAGTTCCAGGCCATCCAGTTCATCCCGCTGGTCATTACGCCCCAGGTGATCCTCGGCGGAACCGTCCGCGAGGTGGCCGCATTGCCCCCATACCTCGAATACCCCGCGCTCGCCTTTCCGGTGACTCACCTCGTCGACGCGATGGAGTACGTCGTTCTCGATCGCGGAACCTCTGGTGATTTTGTCGTCGCGGTCGGCGCACTTGCCGGACTGGCGACCGTCTCGCTCCTGCTGGCGGTTCTGGCGGTCCGGCGGGCGGGTTGAGGGACTCGCTCGACCGCACCGTCGATCGGCGAGAAGGTTAAAGGCACATAGGGTGCTTGTCCCTATCGTGGACCGCGACGACCTCGAACGACGTCTCGACGACGCCTTCGAAGGCGACGAGGATGCACTGCCGGTCATCTCCCGGCAGGCACGGGATCTGGCGGACTCGGGCCGCCTCGAGCGAGACCTGGGTGTGGACCTCGAGCCGGCGGACGTCGTCGGTCACCTCGAGGACGCTCCCGACGACCACACGCTCGTCGAGCGATGGAACTGGTGGGTCGGCTCTCTCGAGATGTCCTACGGCGGCTACCAGCGGTTCCGCGTCCGCCCGGACGTGGTGGAGTGAGCGTCCCCTCGCTACGTGGCGCTCCCCACGGGTAGGACTTGAATAACGCGAACCAGGGACTCCATACATTTGGGCCGGTCCGACCTACTGAGGAGCGATCGGTGTCGAGGCCGGACAGCGGGGGGGGGCGGGTGAACAGCGAGTGGAGCGGGACCGGACCGAGCGGGACCAGCGTGCCGGGCGGGACCAAAGGGCGGAGAGAGACCAGCGCAGGGACGGGACGGTGTTGCGCGTCACCGCCGATCCCACCCGCGCCGCGACCTTCGGGCGACAAGTCGCCGTCCGGACGGGGTACCGGGTTCGGACGGCGCGGACTGTCGGGGACGCCCTCGGACGGCTCGACGGGACGGGTGCATCCTGGCGATCGTCACTGACCAGGACCTGCCGGACGCAGCCGGCGTCACACTTCTCGAGTTCGTCCGCGCCGAGCGACCCCGACTCCCGATCCTGTTGCGAACCGCGGACGGATCGTGTCGAACCGCCGTCCGCGCCGCCCGGGTCGGCATGTCACACCTGCCCCCTTCCGATACCTACGAGGGTAATTGGGAGGCCGTGACCACCCTCGTCTCGCGGGCGGTCGAGACTGCCGCTCCGCTCGAAGCCGTCGGACGGGCAGGGACGGTTTACACCCCGGCGACGGCCGCCCTGGAGGGCGCACTCGACGGCGTCATCGTAACCACCGGCGACGAGGCCAATGGTGAGGAGGCCACCGGCGACGAGGCCAATGGCG
>JAZKTI010000079.1:0-10358 GCA_036625635.1 Haloarculaceae archaeon | reverse complement strand
AGCGAGGATATGTCGCTCAGCGACCGCGAGCGGGCCGAGGGCTTTCGGGCTGGGTACGGTGACACGTAACGTATCAACTCATTCGAGCGGGCCGAGGGCTTTCGGGCTGGGTGCGGTGACACGAAAAGTTTCAACTCATTCGAGCGGGCAGAGGACGATCAGAGCAGAGCGAGTCAAGTGCGCACTCAGACGTGGTCGGCGGGCATGAGGTCCGCGTACTCCTGCTTGTCGAGCCACTCGCAGAGCCTGACGAGGTGGTCACAGGCCGCCTCGAACAGTTCCGCGCCGATCTCGGGGGTCGCGTCGGTCTGGTCCCCGAGGACGCCGTTGTCGGTGTTGTCGAGAGAGTCGTAGAAGGTCCGGGCGCCGTGGACACGCATGGAGTCCCGGTCGAACTCCCGCAGCCCGCCGTCGCGGGCCTCGGCCAGGCGGTCGTCGTGGACGAGGTGCCCGGCGAGGTGCTGGAGGATGGCGGTCTCCTTCGGGCCGCCGTGAGGCCCGGGCTGGTCGAAGACCTCCTCGATCAGGGCAGGGATTGACTCGTCCCACATCCACTCGATGGCGTAGGCGGTGCCGTCGTCCCGGAGCCGCCGGCCGACCTCGCGGAGGTGCTCGACGTTCCCTCCGTGGGCGTTCACGAAGACCAGTCGGTCGATCCCGTGGTAGGTGAGGTTGCGGGCGAGGCTCTCGACGTAGGTCCGAAACGCCGGCGCGTCGACCCACATTGTCCCGTGAAACTGGCGGTGGTGGGGGCTCACGCCGACGTTCACCGTCGGTGTGCAGAGGTATCCCGAGCGCGCGGCGGCCTCTCTGGCGAAGCCCTCCGCGATGATGTGGTCGGTCCCCTCCGGCAGGTGTGGGCCGTGCTGTTCGGTCGAGCCCAGCGGGACCAGCGCGAGTGACTCCGTCTCGAAGTAGGTCTCGAGGTCGGGCCAGGCCTCGTCGGCGAGGTACATGCGCCTCCCTGGGACCGGGGGCATCATGAACGCACCCCTCTGAGCCGGGGTCGACGTGCGGCCCTGCCGGTCAGTGCAGACCGGGTGGCCCACACGATCCGTTGTGCCCCGACAGCCCTCAATCCGAGGTGGCCGTCCCGGGGTCGTCGCCGTCTTTCCCCTCGATTTCGCGGCGCACTCGCCGGTGGAACTCCCTGAGGACTTCGCTCTCGTCCTCGGCGAGGACGGTGTCACTCGCGACGAGCGTCGCCAGGCCGAAGGCCCGCGGCGATGGGGAGTCGACGCGGAGTTTCGCGACCTCGACGTCGCCGTCGGCGATCTGCCCTACGACGGTCTCGATGCCGTCGACGTGGAGTTTGTCCTCCAGGATCTCCCGGTAGGTCTCCTCCAGGACCGCGAAGTCGGGCAGGTCGTGGGCGAAGCCCAGGAGCATCTCCGAGCTGAACTGCTGTTCGCTGGCGGACTTCTCGTAGCCCTTGTACCGTTTGAGGATCATCAGCGCCCGAGTGGCGTTGATGCGGAAGTACCGCTGGAGGAGGTCGGTCTCACGGAGACCGTCCCGGAGGACGTCGCGGACCGTCGCCGGGTCGAGGTCGGCGAGGACGCGCTCGAGGTCGACCTTCCGGTTGAGCGGGAGCGAGAGGGTAAACCCGTTGTCGGCGACGGCGACCCGGACGTTGGCGTCGACGGCGTCGGCGACGCGGGCGGCGAGCAGGCGCGAGAAGCCGTCGTTGAACCGGCGGCCGTACGTCGAGTGGACGTAGTACCGTCGCTCGTAGTCCTGGTGGTCGAGTTCCTCTTCGACGACGAGGCGGTCCGGCGTGGCGACGCTTTCCTGGCCGGCGAAGCGGAGCTGTTCGTCGAAGGTCCGCGTGATCGCCTGGACGCTGTGCTCGTCGAGGGGGTACTCCCGGAGCCAGACGCGGACCTCGGAGGGGCCGCCGTTCTCGTAGTGGTCGAGGAGGTCCCGCTGGAAGTCCAGCATCGCCCGGCCGAGGTCGTAGGACAGCGGCAGTCGCTCGGAGTACCAGGAGGGGACCGTTGGGCGGGCGTTCGTCGGATCGACGTAGACCTTCGAGCCCCGGCGGTAACGGTGCTCGTAGCGCTCGCCACCGAGGACGAACACCTCCCCCGCATCCAGTGTGTCGAGGTACTCCTCGTCGAGCTGGCCGATCCACTCCTCATCGCCCCGGGTGAAGACGTCGACCGTGAAGCTGTCCGGGATGGTCCCGAGGTTCGTCATGTAGATGACGCGAGCCATCCGACCGCGCTTCCCGACGAGGGCCTCACCCACGTCGTAGGCCTCGTAGTGGTGCTGGCCGTCCGGGGGGTCGTTGGTGTCCCGCCAGACCTTCGGGTAGACGTTTCTATCCTCGAGACCGGCGAAGTCGGCGGTGAGGTACCGGAGCAACTGCTCCCACCGCTCGTCATCGTACTCCCGGAAGGGATAGGCCCGCTCCAGGATGCCTCGGACCTCGGCCTCCGGCCGGGGCCCTTCGATGGCCATCCCGTAGACGTGCTGGGCGGCGACGTCGCTGGCGTTCTCGGGCACGAAGACGCGGTCGACGAACCCCTCCGTCGCCTTCTGGAGCATGACCGCGCATTCGACGAGTTCGTCGCGATCGAGCGCAACGACGCGACCGGTAACGGTCTGCCCCAACTGGTGGCCGGCGCGGCCGATCCGCTGCAGGAGGGCGGCGACGCTCTTTGGCGAGCCCACCTGGACCACGAGGTCGACGTGGGGCATGTCGATGCCGAGTTCGAGCGAGGTCGAGGTCGTGACGACGTCGAGGTCGCCCCCCTTGAGGCGGCGCTCGACCCGCTGGCGGCGGTCCTTCGAAAGGGACCCGTGGTGACAGGCCGAGTTTGACTCGTCGTACCCGCCCGAAGTGCGAGGGTCGTCACCGTCGCCGTCGCGCTCCCGCAGGTTGTGCAGCACCCGCTCGGCGCCCGAGCGGGTGTTCGTGAACACGATGGTGTTGGTGTGGTCCTTGATCAGCTCCTGGAGCTGGCTGTAGAACCGGTCCTTGACGGTCGCCCGCGGGGTGTGTACGAGGTCGTCGGTCGGACAGGTCAGCTCGACGTCGAGGTCGCGGGTGAACCGGGCGTCGACGAGCTCGCACTCGCGGGCCCCGCCGCCGGGCGTCGATCGGCCGACAAGGAACTCGGCCATCGTATCGAGGGGTTCGACCGTCGCCGAGCAGCCGACGCGCGTGGGCGAGCTTTCGGCCAGGTGTTCGAGCCGCTCGAGCGAGACCGAGAGGTGGGTCCCGCGCTTGTTCTCCGCGAGGCTGTGGATCTCGTCGACGACGACGTACTCGACGGTCCGGAGCTTCTCCCGGAACTTCGGGGCGTTCAGCAGGATCGCGAGCGTCTCGGGCGTCGTGTTGAGGATGTGTGGGGTCTCCTCGAGCATCGCCTGCCGCTCTGCGTCGGGGGTGTCCCCGTGCCGGATGGCGTGGCGGATCTCGACCTCTTCCCCGCGGTCCTCGAGCCGCTCGGTGATGGCCGCTAGAGGCACTTCGAGGTTGCGGTGGATGTCGTTGGCGAGGGATTTGAGCGGGGAGACGTAGAGGCAGTAGACCGAGTTCTCGAGTCCGGGCGATTCGTCGGCCTCCGCCGGGGTCGCTGAGCTGTCGACGTCGGCATCACCGGCCGCCGGGCTGTCGACGTCGGCATCACCGGCCGTCGGGCTGTCGAGGTCGTCACTCGAGGCCCGGCCACCCTCGAGTTGCCGATCCCGACGGAACAGTTCGTTGATAATCGCTGTGAAGGCCGAGAGGGTCTTGCCCGACCCAGTCGGCGCGGCGACGAGCGCGTTCCGGCCCTCGTGGATGTGCGGGATGGCCTCCTTCTGTGGGGGCGTGAAGAAGCCGCCGTTCTCGGGGACGAATGCGCCGAACTGCTCGACCCACCACTCCCGAACCGCCGGCTCGAGCAACTCGAGCACCTCGCCGTCGTCCACGTCGACCTGGGTGGGATCGAAGTCGAGGGACTGCTCCGCCAGGAGCTGGCGACCTCCCATCGGTTCCCTACTCGGAGCGGAGGCTGATACGGGTTGTGACTACGGAGTGAAAGTGAAACGCGGCCGACGGGGGAGCCCGGCCCGCTGGCGGTCAGGAGACGTGGATCGCCGGCTTGCCGGGCCTGGCCGTTCCCGCCAGGTCGTCCTCGGGGTCGGCGCGCCGGACCTCGACTGCGGCGTCGAACTCCTCGGCGAGCAGCCAGGCTGCCCGCTCGAGTTCCGCGACCTCCTCGTCCCGGTCGAGGACCGGTTCCAGTTGTTGCTGGCGCGCCTGGAGGTCCTCGGCGTAGTCCTGGGCGGCCTCGCCGTGGACCTGGATCGCCTCCGTCCGCATGACCTGGCCGACGACCGCGGCATCGGGATCGGCGGATCGGGCGATCTCGTAGGCCTCGAACTTCCATTTCGGTGCGACGGCCACCTCGATCGTGCCGGCGTCCTCGATGTCGGCGACGTCGAAGATGTCCCGGACGTCGGCCCGGAGCGAGCGGACCAGACGCCGCTCGAGCCCGTATCGGTCGACGTCGGCCTCGGGCTCCGGCCAGTCGGCGTCGACGACGAGGCCGCTCCCGCGGAGCTTGTTCCAGAGTTCCTCTCCGAGGTAGGGGGCCAGCGGCGCCACGAGCCGAGCGAGGACGCGGAGCGCGCGCCGGTAGACCGCCTCGTTGGGCGTCTCGTAGCGACGGTACTGTCCGAGGAGCCCCGCAAGGTCGCGGATCTCGTTGACGGCCTGGTGGAAGCGGAACCGGTCGACGTCCTCGGTCGCCGCCGCGACGGTCCGGTCGACCTCGCGGGCGACGTAGTCGTCGTGAGGTCGTCGCTCCTCGTGGCCCGACGGGTCGTCGACGAATTCCGAGACTGTGTCGTAGAGGGTCTGCTGGAGGTCGTAGGCGCTGCTGACGTCCTTCGCGGTCCACTCGAAGTCCTGTTCCGGGTGGGCCGCTCCAAGGACGAAGAGTCTGGTCGTCTCCGCGCCGTACTCGTGGGGATTCACGACGTTGCCCTTCTTCTTCGACATCTTCTGTCCGCCGTGGAGGACCGTCCCCTGGTTGAGGAGGGTCGCGACGGGTTCGCGGACGTCGAGGAGGCCGATGTCGGCCAGCGCCCGCGTGAAAAAGCGAATGTAGAGCAGGTGGAGGACGGCGTGTTCCTCGCCGCCGACGTAGACGTCGACCGGCATCCAGTCCTCGGCCAGGTCGGCGTCGAATGGGGCCTCCTCGAGGTCCGGCGACAGGAAGCGAAGGAAGTACCACGAGGAGTCGACGAAGGTGTCCATCGTATCGGTCTCGCGCTCGGCGGGGCCGCCACACGCCGGACAGGTCGTCTCGACGAAGGCGTCGATATCTTCGAGGGGGTTGCCGGTGGTCTGGACGAACTCGGGGAGTTCGACGGGGAGGTCCTCCTCCGGGACGAGGACCGGGCCGCAGTCCTCGCAGTGGACCACCGGGATTGGCGTGCCCCAGTACCGCTGGCGGGAGATGAGCCAGTCTCGCAGGCGGTAAGTCGTCGCCTCCTCGGCGCCAGTGAGGTCCTCGAGCAGGCGCTCGCTGGCGGCCTCGCTGGCGAGGCCGTCGTACTCGCCGGAGTTCGTCAGCATGCCCTCGTCGGTGAAGGGCTCGGTCGGGAGATTCGAGGTTCCCTGGCCGACGGGCTCGACGACCTGCCGGATCTCCAGATCCTGCGCGAGGGCGAAGGCGTGGTCGCGCTCGTTGTGGGCGGGGACGCCCATGACCGCAGCGGTGCCCACGTCCTCGAGGACGTACCCGGCGACGTAGACGGGGATCTCCTCGCCGGTGACGGGGTTGGTCGCGATGGCGTCAGTCTCGACGCCCGCCGTCCCGCTCGCACCGGTCTCGCCCCGGACGGACTCGACGTAGTCGGCGACGGCCTCGTCCGTCACGGCGTGGTCTCGGGCCAGGTCGTGGCCAGGGGCGACCGCGAGGTACGTCGCGCCCGCGACCGTGTCGAGGCGGGTGGTGAACACGTCAACCTCGCCGTGGTCCTCAACCGGGAAGGACAACCGCACGCCCTCTCGCTTCCCGATCCAGTTGCGCTGGGTCTCCCGGACGCCCTCGGGCCACCCGTCGAGGTCATCGAGGCCCCCGAGCAGTTCCTCTGCGTAGTCGGTGATCGTGAAGAACCACTGGTCGAGTTCGCGGCCGACGACCGGCGTCTCACAGCGCCAGCACACCTCCTCGACGGTGCCGGGCGACCCGCGCTCCACGACCTGGGCGTCCGCGAGGACCGTCTCGCAGTCGGGACACCAGTTCACCCGGGCGGCCTCGTACTCGACGAGACCCGCCTCGTAGAACTCGCGGAAGAAGTACTGGTTCCAGCGGTAGTACTCGGGCCGGCAGGTTGTGACTGCCCGGTCCCAGTCGTAGCCAAAGCCCATCGTCTCCATCTCCTCGCGCATCTGGGCGATGCAGGCTTCCGTCCACGATTCGGGGTCGGTGTACCGCTCGTACGCGGCGTTCTCCGCCGGGAGGCCGAAGGCGTCCCAGCCCATCGGGTGGAGCACGTCGTCGCCCAGCATCCGGCGGTACCGGGCGTAGGCGTCGGTGATGGCGTAGTTCCGGACGTGGCCCATGTGGAGGTTGCCGGAGGTGTACGGGAACATCCCGAGGACGTAGGTGGGGTCGCTGGCATCGGCCGGGACCGCGTAGGCGTCCGCCCGCTCCCAGACGTACTGCCAGTACTCCTGGACCCGCGCGTGGTTGTAACCCTGCGACATCGTTCGTGCTGTCCCACCCTCCGCCGCGGCGGGTCATTATTCTTCGCCTGCTCGGCCGGGACCGGGGTCAGTATTTTCCGTTCGCCGGGCCGGGACCGCCGCCCCCGGACCCTCCACCTCTTTGGTGGGCCCCGACGTCGGCCCGCCCATGCGACTCACCTTCCTCGGGACCGGGAGCGCGATGCCGACCGGCGATCGGTTCCAGACCGGTCTCTTCCTCGCCGACGGCGAGGAGACGCTGCTCGTGGACTGCGGAAGCGGCGTCCTGCACGCCCTCCAGCACACCCCCGTCGGCTACGAGGGCGTCGACACCGTCCTGCTCACCCACCACCACCTCGACCACGTGTCGGACCTGCTCGTCCTCCTGAAGGCCCGGTGGCTCGCCGGCGAAACATCGCTGACCGTCGTCGGGCCCGCCGGGACGCGATCGCTCGTCCGGGGGCTGCTCGACGTCCACGAGTACATGCAGGATCGCATCGAGTTGACCGTCCGGGAGATCGACGCGACCGACGGGGCGGGCGACCCCCACCGCGTCGGCGGCTTCGACGTCCACGCCACGGCCA
The DNA here is from genome assembly GCA_036625635.1 of Haloarculaceae archaeon. Lineage (GTDB taxonomy): Archaea > Halobacteriota > Halobacteria > Halobacteriales > Haloarculaceae > JAZKTI01. Next base: position 3,083 of record JAZKTI010000079.1, on the reverse strand, counting down.
CGCGCCACTCGATGCGCTGTCTCGCCTACCGGCTGACTCGGGGCGATGACGACGGACCGTCCGTCACGTTCAGCGGCGACTCGGAGGCCTTCCCGGATCTGATCCGGTTTGCGGACGGGTCTGCGGTGCTCGCCCACGACTGTTCCTTTCCCGACGCCGTCGACGTCTCGAACCACCCGACACCGAGCAGTCTCGGCGAGGCACTTGGGGCCACGGACGCCGATCTCGGGCGCGTCTATCTCACCCATCTCTATCCTCACACCGACGGCGAACACGAGGACATGCTCGAGTCCATCCGCGAGCACTACGATGGGGAGGTCCGCATCGCGAGCGACGGCCTCACGCTCGACGTCACGACGCTCGAGTGACAGCGGGCGCGGACCATCTCGACCACCGACGGCCGCAGGAATCCCCGCAACCGATCGACCGACATCGGCGTATCGAACCCCCGACGGACCGGGGATCGGCTGATCGAGTCCGGTCAGGGTCGTTCGAGGAGGACGCCGAAGTCCGCACCGCCTGCCTCGCTCTCGCGGAGGTCGATTCCGCCTCCGTAGGCCTCGGTTAGCGCGCGCGCGAACCCCAGGCCAAGCCCCGATCCCTCGCTGTCGGGGCCCTTCTCCCCGAGTTCGAACATGTCATCGCGAAGGTCGCTGTCGACGCCCGAGCCGTCGTCCGCGAAGCCGACGATGACCCGCTCCGGACCCGGCTCCTCGCTGTAGACCCGGACGGTGACGGGTCCCTCGTTGTGGACGGCGGCGTTCGACAGGACGTTTCGGAACACCGATTCCAGGAGGTCGCCAGCATAAACCTGGTAGTCGACGTCGCCCGGGTCGTAGTCGACGGTGAGGTCGTCGTACGTCGTAACCACCTCGTCGATCACCGGCGTCAGGACGGCCGGCAGTTCCCGCACCCTGGGTCCCGCATCCTCCTCCAGGGTATGCACAATCTCGCCGACGCGTCGGACCAGGTCGGCGGCGCTTCTGGCAGTTTGCTGTATCTTCTCCGCGTAGCGGAGTGACTCCTGGTCCTCCTCGATTGTCCCGACGAGCGCGTCCGAGAACCCGGAGATGACCTGCAGATCATTGCCCAGGTCGTGGCGCAGGATCCGGTCGTACATCTTGATCATCTCCTTCCGGGTTTCGAGGTCGTTTCGGGCCCGCTCGAGACGCTGTCGGTCCCGAATGTTCGTGACGGCCGTCGCCACGTGGTCGGCGAGGAATTCGAGCGGTTTGAGGTGGGATTCGTCGACGGTCTCGAGGGCAGACCAGGTGCCGGTGACGACCACGCCGTGGTCCTTTCGGATCAAACTCGACGTCGCGATAGTCACGGAACTCGTGGCGTCGCGCTCGACCGCCAGGTCCCCGGTTTCCACGGCGAGGGCCGTGCCACTCGGTGCTGCGACGACCGTCTTCCCCGAGTGGTAGGCCTGCGCGGAACGGGTGTCCGGGTCGTCGCCGGTCTCGAGACCATTCACCATGCTCTCGAGGACTCGCAGGTCACCGTCTCTCACCTCTGTGACCGTCGTAGACGGGTCTCCTTCCATGACCTGGTGGGCCGCCTCGAGCGCGTAGGAACCGACCTCGCCGACCGTGCGGCTCTGATTCATCTCCCGACTGTACTTGACGAGTTTGCCGACGGTCCGTGCCGTCTCGTCGCCGGCGAGGTCCGATGACGATTCGCGTGACATGGTCGGTCCGGGGTTCCGGATAGCTCCAGAGTGATTGGCTGTGCACTAAAACCGTTCCCTCTCGATCACCGAGCGATATCGGGCCCGCGAGGGCTCACTCGATCCGGTAGCGGAGCAACGCGGCGATTCCCCCGAGGTTCCGGAGCTGCTGCCCCGGGTCGAACTCCCCGGAGAAGACGGTCACCTCGCCACCCTTCTGTTCGGTCTCCTCGATGATCGCGTCGACGTCGACGTTCCAGTCGCCCTCGCCCCGGCGCTCCCGCCGGAGCGCTTCGTCCAGCACCAGGAGGTGCTCGATCGCGCCGTAGTCCGCTGCCGTCGACACCGACGCTGGACCGTAGGCCACCTTCGCGCCCTCGGCGATCCGGTCCGTCAGTTCGTCGACGAGCGTTGACTCCGCGGCGATGCGGGTCCGTTCCTGGACGTCTTCGACGGCCCCGCGCTTGAGCACCTCGTGGACCCCGCGGTCGCCGACGCTGCTCGTGTCGACGGTCGTCACGTCCGCCGCCAGCTCGGGAGCCTCCTCCTCGATGTAGGAGAGGGCGTCCTGCTTGGTGAAGCCAGGGCCGGCCAGGATCACCGCGTCGGCGTGGAGCCGCCGGAGGACGTCCGTCAGCTCTGCGAACAGCTCCTCCCGTGGGCGGGCATACTCCCCCTTCCCCGTCGGCCCGGTGATGCTCGCTCGCTCCTCCGTGCCGTAGGCCTCGACGGTGTGGACGTGGGCCTGGCCCTCCTCGACGGTCGCGATGGCGACGTCGGGCTGGTCGGTCGCCTGTTCGGCCTCCTCGATGCGCTGGAGCTGGTCGGGCTTCCAGCGCTTTTCGACCTCGATCTCGTCGTGGGGCTCGACGTTGAGGGTGTGGTGGTGGCCGAGCTGGTCCTCCCGCGAGCAGCCGACGATTTCGCCGCCGATCCGGAGTCGGTTCGCGAACTTCGCGAACTCGACGTCCTCGACGCGGACTGCAGCCCAGATGTGCTCGCGCTCGCCGCCGGTGTCCCGGAGCTGCTCGTCGTCGCGCTGGATGCGTCGGGTGGTGTCGCCGGCCACGGTGTCGCCGGGCTCGACGACGTGGGAGAGGTGCCAGAGGTCGTCGAGGTGTTCCGGGACCAGCGTGATCCGGAGGCGGCCCCCCTCGCGCTGCTGCCGGTCCGCGATGCGCATGGGCCCTCGTCGGGGTGGCCCCTGTATGTGCGCTCCGGTTCAGTGTGGGGAGTGCGTCTCGCGCGTGCATCTGAGAAGGGCGTGTGGGGTGAGCGTCGGGATCCTGTTGGCTCGCTCTCCGTTGACCTTGCTGTCCGGATATCGGAGCAATCCACCAGGAGGCCCTCACCTCGCTCTCTGGAGGTCGTGGGATTACCACTGCAACCGCGGACAGCCAGAAAGCCCTCACCT
>JAZKTI010000078.1:0-10424 GCA_036625635.1 Haloarculaceae archaeon | reverse complement strand
GCGGGGCGAGGGCTTTCAGGCCGTTTGCGGTTGCGGCCCCAGTTCAAGCATCTCCCACGAGCGGGCCAAGGGCCTTCGGGCTGGTTGCGGTTGCGGCCCCAGTTCAAGCATCTCCTGCGAGCGGGCCGAGGACTTTCTGGTCGGTCGCGTATCCAGCTTTGGGGACACGAACAATCCCGGACCCCTGTCAGCCGAAGTACCGGAGGTCCTCGTCCGAGGGCGCGGGCGAACCCTGTTCCATCTCCTGAATCTTCCGGACGACCTCCTCCATCTCGTCGGCGCGCTCCTCCAGGGAGCCGTATTCGATGTCGAACCCCAGGGCCGCTTCGAGCACCTCGAGCAGTGCCTGGGCACTCTTCGGATCAACGAGGTAGCCGCTGGTCTCGCCCATCAGACACGCCGCGGGGATGTCCCGCCGGTCGCCCAGGCCAAGGAGGAGGCCGCTGATGCCGACGATGCCGCCTGCGGGCTCGTCCGCCCGGAACTCGACGCCGAGGGCCTCGAGGTCCTCGGTCAGGTCGGTGTCCGAGACCGCGCCGAGGACGTCGTACTCCTCGATGAGTTCCCCGGTCGGGACGCCGCCGAGGGCGAAGACCTGCTCGACGTCGCAGTCCTCGGCGATGTCGAGGAACGCGTCGGCGAGCCCGTAGTGGCCGACGGCGTCCTGGGCCTGGTGGTCGCCCGTGAGGACGAGCAGGTCCCGGCTGGTCGTCTCGACGGCGTAGAACTCGGTCGCGGCCAGCTGGGTCTGCCCTTCCTCGATCGTGACCTGGGGCGGGAAGTGCTTCGAATAGACGCGACTCACGAGCTCGCTGTCGAGTTCCTCGACGAGGTGTTCCGCCGCAAGTTTGCCGACGTGGCCGACGCCCGGGAGCCCCTCGACGAGGACGGGGTCCTCCAGGGACGGCTCCGCGAGCCACTCGGTCTCGAACTCGTCCATAGGGACTATTCCCGGTGGCGCTTCTTAAGAGCGCGTCGATACTCGCCATGGGGGTCACCCGGCGTGAACGGCGCCGGCGCGCTGTTGACGGCCGGACCGCCACAGTCCGGACAGGCCTCGCCCAGGGTGTAGACCGGTCGCTCGTGAGCCTGCTCCCAGTCGGCACAGACGTGAATGTCGGACCGCACGGCGACTACTCCTCTTCGCGGTTGCGCTCGCGGTGGTACTCGGCAGTCCCGCCGCGGTCCTGGACGGCGGTCGCGGCGCGGTCGGCACTCGCCTCGAGTTCCGCCTCGGCGGTCTTGTAGTCGGGCGCCTGGACCTGGATGCGGTATTCCGGGGCCCCGACGTAGGACACCGCGAGGTCGATTTCGTCGGGGATCTCGCCGTTGCCCTCGGCTTCCTGCAGGGCGTCGCGGACGACGTCGACGCCGTCGGGATCGGGGACCTCGATGTCGACGTAGCCGGTAACCTGCACGTAGGGGACGGAGACGTTCTCTCGTGCGGTCTCCACGATGGCCTCGATCTCGTCGTCGTCGAGGTCGGTCTCCTCGAGGGCCTCCTCGCCGTGAATTGCCGCCTCCTCGAAGCCGTCGTACATCGAGCCGAACTCGGCGAGGAGTTCGGTGGCGATGGCGCCGTACTTCTCGTCGCTGACGTCCTCGCCGAAGGCCAGCATCATCCAGTTGTCGGCCTTCTGCTCGCTCTTCCACTCCTGGATCTTCTCCTTGCGCTGGTGGTCGTTGACGTCCTTGATCGAGAGGTCGATCTGCTGGGAATCGGTGTCGACGTCGAGAACCTTTGCGACGACGCGCTGGTCCACGTTGACGTGGTCCCGGACGTTCTTGATCCAGCCGGAGGCGACCTCGCTGACATGACAGAGGCCCCGCTTGTCCTCGTACTCCAGGAGGTCCACGAAGACCCCGAAATCCTCGATCTCGTCCACGCGCCCAACGACGAGTTCGCCGGGCTCGGGCCAGCCGGAGTACTTCATCGGGCCTCGACCGTCTCGACGATTTCGCCCTCGATTGCCGCGTTCCCGCCAGTCGGTCTGGCCAGCGTGTGGCCACAGACCGCACAGTCGACGGGACTCGCGGCCTTCCCGAAGACGATCTGTTCGTTCTCGCAGTCCGGACAGGCGACCTCGTAGAAGCTTCCCGCCATGGTCACTCCTGGAACTCCAGGCGACCGGCGCGCCAGCCCTCGCGGAGGTGGGCCTTGCCACACTCCGAGCAGCGATACGAGAGATTGGTCTTCTTCGTCGGTTTGTCGCCGCCGGGGACCTTCGAGAACTTGCCGTCGTTCCCGATCCCGGACTGTCGTTTGCTCTGGCGCCCGTCCACCTTGGTCATTCCGGAAGACCGGCCCGTGCGTACTTTCTCGACCTCGTGTTCCTGGTGCTCGTCGCAGTGCGGACAGTATGTGTTGAAGCGTCGTGGCATCTGCATGGAGATTTACCTTGCCCCGTGGTTGGACAGCGCCGCTTAAAACCCGTACGGTTCGGCCCTGCGACGGGGGTCTGGCCGTCCGGAGCGGGGGACTGCCGGCCCGAGGAGCATCGACTGGCGGCCCGATGAGGAGTGACCGCGGGCCTCGAGACCGGCCCGCCTGGCAGCGCCATGTGGACGGCCGGGGGCACGAGCGCGACCGGCCGGCGGTTCGATGGCGACCATGTAGCCCCTTCCGGCGAGCAGGTACCTGCTCGACGGCGAGAGGGTCCGGTCAGAGGACGACCTCGGCGGGGCCCGAGCCCGGTCAGCGGGCCGAAGCTGGTCGACGCCGCTGACGAAGATGGCGACCCACGGGAGAGATCCTCGTGCGATGTGCCGTCGATCCGGTCGACCCACTTCACCCACTGCAAGCCCCGACGCACTGGCGCGATCAACCTGGCCGGCGCCACGTGGCCGTGTTCCGGCGGCTCGACTGAGAGGGATCGCCAACCCCAGGCTGCGGGCACTCGATGCCGGTCTCCCCGGACGGGACCAGGGTCCAGACCCCTCCGGATCCCTACCAATGGCTGTGGGCCCAGCGACGGGCGCCACGCCTTTTTAGCTCCCGCCCGGCGGTATGGCATGGACCCTCGAGCGACACTCAAGAACAGTTTCGTGGCGGGGCTGATCCTGCTTGCACCACTGCTGGTGACGGTCATCGCACTCCAGGTTCTCCTGGGCTGGTTGCGGGGGCTGATCGGGCCCGTCATCGACGGCACGCGGCTCGTCGCCTACATCGGCGACGTCGAACTCGCGGCCGAGTTGCTCGCCATCGCGCTCGTCGTGGTGACCATCGCGCTCGTCGGGTACGTTGCTCAGCGGCGACTCGGCACCTACCTCTTCGAGGCACTCGATCGCTTTATGGGTGTCATCCCGGTGGTCAGCGTCGTCTACAGCAGCGTCAGACAGGTCTCCAACGCGCTCACCAGCCAGCGAACTCGCTACGAGAGCGTCGCACTCGTGGAGTACCCGCGAACGGGACTGTATGGCATCGGCTTCGTCACGGCCGAGAGTCCGGCAACGGTGGTCGATACCCTCGGTGAGAGTGCCGTCAACGTCTACCTGCCGAACAGCCCGAACCCGACGAACGGACAGCTGCTCATGGTCCCCGAATCCCAGATTCGAGAACTGGACATGAGTGTGGGCCGGGGCATCCGCCTCCTGGTCACGACCGGCATCGCCGAGGACGAGCGCGAACTCCAGGAACTCAAGGACCAGGTCGAGGCCGACTTCGACACCGAGGACGTTGACCGGGGCGGGGAAGCGGCCGGTCCGGGGGACGCCTGACGGCAGTGCATTCGACTGGTTCGGCGGCTCGAGCGGTGCAGTGACGCTGGCAGACGGCATAAAATGGCCTCCGTCGGGCAACCTGCTTCGGAGATGGGACCGTGGCGCCGGTCAGAGGTACGCCGAGTCCCACCGCGTCGGCTTGCGGGCGTTCCCGCACTCGTCGCACTGGATACGCCCCATCGCGTCCATTGCGTTCGCGGGGGCATCGCACTTCGAGCAGTAGTACCCCCAGATGTCCGCACCGGTCTCGTCGGTGTAGACCACGTAGAATGGGGCCACGGAACCGGTCTCCTGGTTCTCGCGGTCCAGATAGACCGTCTCGCCGTCCTCGGTTTCGATTGGCTCGACGCCGGTCCGGTTGACCTCGGCGTAGACGTTCTCGACATAGGTCGTCCCGGCGATGTCCACCTCCTCCTCGCCGACCTTCTGGAGGCCCTGCCGTTCGTAGAACTCGTTCCCGGAGACGTTGTCCCCGAGGACCCGGCCGTGGATGTACTCGCCGCCCAGGCCGGCGAGTCGTTCCCGGGTTGCCTCGAAGAGTTGCTGGCCGACCTCGTGGCCCCGGTAGTCGGGGTCGACGTGGAGCCAGAAGAGTTCGCCCGTCTGCTCGCCGGTCACCTGGCTGTCGGAGAAGGCGATGATCTGCTCGTCCGCCTCTGCAACCAGAAGGAGTTTGTCGTTGTCGTGCAACATCTCATGGATGCGATTGTTGTCGTACCACTCCTCGATCGCCGCGGTGATCGCCCCGGCGTCCAGTGAGTAGGACGCCTGCAACGACCGCCGGACGACGTCGCGGATAGCGGGGCTGTCCCCCTGGCGGGCCTCGCGGAATTCCATACCACGAGATTCACGCCCCGGTGGCATAAACGTACAGCACGTCGGTGGAATCCGATGGGATCCAGGCGCGGGGGGGGGAGCTCGCGATGCCGCGACCGGTGCCGTTCCCGTGACAGTAATCCGGGACGGCCAATGGATCGTACCCGCTCAGTACTCGGTCCGCAGAGACCCGTCGGTGGTGACATCAGTTGCGTAACGCTAAAGAGTCGTACATGCCTTTCTACCTGTAACATGAACATCGCAAGCCCGTTCGGCAGGTGGTTCTGTGGGTGTTGAAATTCGGGAGTCGCCAGTCTCAGAGGAGGAGTTCGGGGCGATGGAACAATTCGTCCACGACTACCTCGAGGCCAGCGTCGAGAACGAGGAGGAGGGCGGTCGAATGCGCTGGTATCCCTGGCACTCCGCCGAGTACCGGTACAACCACATCAGGAACGTGGTGGACCTGGCCACGGAGATCGCGAGCGAGGAGGGCGCCAACGTCGACGTGACCCGGGTCGCGGCCCTCTTCCACGACATTGCGAAACTGGAGGTCGACCAGGACCGCCACGCCGAAGAGGGTGCCCGCATCGCTCGCGAGTACCTCGAGACCCACGGCGAGTATCCCGAGTCCTTCGTCGACCAGGTCTGCCAGTCCGTCGTCCACCACTCCTACCAGGAGGACCTCGAGGACCTCTCCCTCGAGACCCGGTGTCTCATCGAGGCTGATATCCTCGACAAGGTCGGGGCGAACGGCGCCGCATTGATGCTGCTCAGGATGGGCTACGAGTCCCGCACGCACATGGACAGCGCCGAGATGATCGGTCGGGTCCTCGAACGCGGGCAGGACGCTCGAAAGCGCGTCCAGAGCGACACCGCCGAGTCCATCGCCCACCGCCGCCTCAAGCGCGTCACGTGGCTCCGCGAGTGGCTCGAAAGCGAGGTCGCGAACATGGACCTGCCCGAGTAGACCGGCCTGTAGGCCGGCTAACTGGCTTCTTGGAGAGGGTGCTTCGTGACGTGGAGGCGCGCCCAGACCATCGCAGTGGATCCCAGATCCCCCACTACTCGGTGTGTCCGGAGTGGAATCCTTGGTGGGGGATTCGGAGTCGTTGCGGTTCGAACGCCAGGCAGAGTCGGATTCTGTCACGGCCCGGTCTCAGCGCACGATCGACGTCCTCAAGCGAAGGTCCCGGCGGCCTCCCAGAGGAAGAGCACGCCGAAGCCGGCGAGGACGACCGCGCTGACCCCGGCCACGATGGGCGCGAGCCCCTCGACGCGCTTGCGGGCCGCCACGAGGGCCGCCGGGAAGCCGGTAATCCAGACGGTGATCCCGGCGAACAGCCCGATCAACAGGAACGGCGTGCCGGTCCGGATCACGAGGCGGCCAGTCAGCGAGGCGCCGACGTACGGGACGTAGCCGAGGACGTCCACGGTCCCGGGTTCCAGCAGCGCGACCCCGACAGTCAGCCAGAACAGGATCTGGTAGGGGTTCGTCAGCGCCAGGGCGAAGGCCTTCCGGAACCCCTTGCTCTCCCCCTCGGGGCCCTCCTCGGGCACGAAGACGGCCCGCGCCGATCGCACCGCCCCGTAGGCGAAGTAGAGCATCAACAGGCCGCCGATCCCGATCATCGCGCCGCGGACGCGCGGAAACTCTCCGACGAACGCGACGACGCCCGCCAGCGAGAGTGCGAGGAACGTGGCGTCGGCGACCATGGCGCCGAGGCCAGCCCAGAACCCGGCCGTCCAGCCACGGACGACGGTCTCCTCGGCGATGATGGCGTTCATCGGACCCGGGGGTGCGGCGAGCGCCAGTCCGAAGACCGCGCCCGCCACGAGCGTCGTGAGCGATCCCAGTAGCGACGGAACCACCGCCATAGAGTGCCGGATGTCGTCGCGGGACTTAAGCCACCTGAAGGGTGAGACCATCGAAACCGACAAGCGCGCCCGTCGGCAACCCCGCGCCATGGATCCCCTGGACCGCTACGAGGTTCTGGTCGAAGACGACGTGGCCTTCCGGGCCGCTTGCGATCGGCCACTGCCCTCGGTGGTCAGGGTCAATACCATCAAGACGACGATCGAGCGAGCCCGGGCCGCCCTCCGCTCGGCGGACCTCGCCGTCGAGCCCGTCGATTGGCACCCCGGTCTCTTCCGGCTCCCCGACGCCCAGCCGGGGACCAACTGGCCCTACGTCCACGGGTGGCTCCACGGCCAGGAAGAGGTCTCGGCACTCCCGGCGACGGTGCTCGATCCCTCCCCCGGCGAGCGCGTCTGGGACGCGGCCGCGGCTCCCGGCAGCAAGACGACCCAGCTCGCGGCACTGATGGCGGACACCGGGCTGCTCGTCGCTACCGACAGCAACCTGGGTCGGATCTCGGCCCTCCGCTCGAACGCCGAGCGACTCGGTGTCACGAACGTGGCGGTCACGCACGAGGACGCCCGCAACCACTCCCTGAAACCCTTCGATGGCGAACCATACGACAGCGCGCTCGTCGACGCCCCCTGCTCCTGCGAGGGGACCGTCCGCAAGAATCCGGACGCCCTCGAGGACTGGACTCTCGACCACGTCGAGGGCATCGCCGGCGTCCAGAAGGGCCTCCTGCGCCGGGCCGTCCAGGCAACCCGCGAGGGCGGGTCGGTGGTCTACTCGACCTGCACGTTCGCGCCCGAGGAGAACGAGGCGGTGCTCGACCACGCTCTCGCCGAGGAGGACTGCCGGCTGGTCCCCCTCGACATCCCGCTGGAGCACGACCCCGGGGTGACGGCCTGGCAGGGGAAGACGTTCGATGCGTCCGTCGCGCGGGCGGCACGGATCTACCCCCACCACAACGACACGGGCGGGTTCTTCTGTGCGAAACTGGCGGTGACGGGATGACCGGCCGCGACGCCCCCGGCTATCGAGGTGGGGGCAGCAGTCGAAACACGACGGGTGACCGAAACGCAACGAGCGAGCGAGACGGAGCGAGCGGAGGAAACCGGACGGTTGGAGACCTCGCGACAGACGGCGGAGACCCCTCCAACCAGCCCCACCGTTTCGACAGACTCCCCGCGACCGAGACTGAGCGCAGGGTGCCCGAGAGAGCGACTCGAGCGGCCGTCCTGGACTTCTTCGAGGAGCGGTACGGGATTCCGGAAGCGACCTTCGCTGACCACACCTTCTGGGAGCGCGGAGCAGGGAAGATCTGGGTCTTCCACGGCGATCTCCCCACACCGGTCGACGTGGAAGGCCTCGGTATGACCGCCCTCCGTACCCGGCAGGAGCACTGGAAGCCGACGCTCGAGTTCGCACAGCGCTTCGCCACCGCGGCAACCCGGAACGTCATCCATCTGGGCGAGGATGAGGCGGCCGCCGCCTTCCTCGCGGGCCACGATCAGGAGATCGACTGGGACGGCGACTGGGGGTACCTCCTCGTGAGTCACGACCTCGCCGGTGGTCCGGAACCCCTCGGCGTCGGACTCTACCTCCACGGCGAACTCCGCTCGCAGGTGCCCAAGGGCCGTCGACGCGAGGGCCTCGATTGACGGCCACCCCGCCTGTCAGGTTCCGGCGTATCCAGCCGCCCGTCGATCCGGCCAGGGGCGGTGAGGGGATCGTGAGCAGGTACCCCCCCCACCCCCGGCGAGAAATCCCGGGTCCGTTCCCCGTCCCTGGGAACGAGCCGTCCTGTTAAGCGTTCCGCAGGCCTGGTTCTCGGTGGGCCACGGGGGCTCGGAGGACCAAGTATGCCAGCAAAATCTATCGCCAGGGGACTCGAACAGTTGATAACGGCGCCGCCGGAGGCGACGGTTTCGGACCTGGGCCGGATCATGCAGGAGAATACGGTGGGGTCCGTGCTGATCGTCGAAGAGGACGAACCAATCGGCATCGTCACCGACCGCGACCTCGTAATCGAGGTCGTCACGAAGCGACTCGACTTCGACACGACGGCCGAGGAGGTCATGTCCCGGGACCCGGTGACAGTAACGGAAGACACCGGCGTGGCGGAACTCTCCGAGAAGATGAAACATGCGAACGTCCGTCGCTTGCCCATCGTCGACGACGACGGAAAACTGACGGGCATCGTCACGCTCGACGACCTCGTGGTCCTCCTCGAGGGGGAGATGGAGGACCTCGCCGCCGTCATCAAGGCCGAAGCCCCGCCGTACTGAGGCTGCCGCCTCTCCGGCGGCCCGTGTCGGCTCGACTGCGGGTGGGGTCCCGATCACCCGGATGGATCCTGCCGGTTTTCCGATGGACCACCGAGTCTATGGCCACTGCCCCGCTCAAGGTACTTCCCACCGCAGCCACCCGCTATCTCGCTCTCCGGCGACGGTAGATTCCGACCACGAGTGCGACCAGTCCCAGTGCGACGAGGGCTGTCGTCGCGCTATACTCTGTGACCGATGGGATCTCGCCGACGAGGAGGAGGTATCCCCCGAAGAGGTAGATCCCGACCAGCAGTGATATGCCGATAGTTTGCCGTCGCTCGATCGATCGAAGTCGATCCCGGAGGGCTGATTCGTCCATGGTCCTCGGACTGGCCGGGAGGGAAAAGAAGCCTGGGATCAGGGCTCTCGACCATCGTCATCGCGCTCCCAACCGTTCGAGGATTCGGGACGCGGTCACCCGTATCCTCGCCTCCGCTGGCGTCCGGTCGGCGCCGGATGAGGGCGACAGCAGAGCCTGCGAGGGCGGCCGGACCCGGAGACTGCGGGCAGAGAGTTAGTCCCGTCTCTCCCGCCCTCGAACGCTCGGTCCGGACCCGATTTCTCAACCCTTTTATCGCCGTACCGGCTTGTCCCGGACATGAGTGAGCCGGACGGGTCGAACGCCGGAGCGGACGAGGAGCGGGCGCCGGCAGAGACGGACTCAGGCGGTCCTGAGGGTCCCGAATCCGAAGAGCAGAACGAGCCGAGCGACGCGGCCGACGGTCTCGAGGAGATCGCCGAGGAACCCGAGGGCGACGTCGACCGTCGCCTCCACGAGATGGCTGCCGAGGCCGTCCACCCCCCGGCAGACGTCGCGCCGGACGGGAGGGAGGCCGCCTTCGAGCCGGCTGAACTCGAGCTGGAGGACGAGTTCGTCGAACGCGTCGCCGACGCGGACCCCGAGACGGTCGCCGGCGAGATCGCCACGCTCCAGTTGCGGGTCGCCGCACTCGAGGGAGAGACGGCGGAACTCGAGGCCGAGATCGAGGACCTCGAGTCGAGGCTCGCCCGGAAGCAGGCGGACGTCCAGAACTACAAGAAGCGCCAGCAACGCCGCCTCGAGGAGGAGAAACAGCGCGCCACCGAGGACCTCGTCGCGCGACTCCTCGACGTGCGGGACAACCTCGAGCGCGCTCTCGAGCAGGACGAGGGCGCCGACATCCGTGGCGGCGTCGAATCCACGCTCCGGCAGTTCGACGAGGAGTTCGAGCGCGAGGACGTCTCGGTGATCGAACCGGAGCCGGGCGACGGGACCGACCCCCAGCACCACGAGGTCCTGATGCGGGTCGAGAGCGACCAGCCCGCTGATACCGTCGCGCAGGTCCACCGACCGGGGTACGAAATGGCCGGCAAAGTCCTCCGGCCGGCCCAGGTCACCGTTAGCGAAGGACCGCCTGGGACCGGGGCGAATGCCGGATCGGCCGGTGAGAAGACGGACGCGAGCAGCGACCCCGGCCAGTCAGGAAGCTGAAGCGGACCGCGATGAGACCTGAGGGTGTCGCGAGGAGGTGGACGCGGCGGTGCGAGGCGGAGGCGGCCGGTGACGAGACGGACGCGGTCGGTGACGAGACTGACGCGGCCGGTGACGAGACGGACGCGGTCGGTGACGAGACGGACGCGGCCGGTGACGAGACGGACGCGGTCGGTGACGAGACGGACGAGGGAGGACCGGTCCCGGGCAGGATGAGGCAAATGCGGTCGAC
>JAZKTI010000077.1:0-10459 GCA_036625635.1 Haloarculaceae archaeon | reverse complement strand
CCTCCCCCGCGTCCTCCACCCACTCCCCTCACTCCCCCACCTCGGCTGTAGAACTCAGTCGTCGGCGTAGGCCTGCTCGAACCGGCTCGCGGGCAGCAGCAACTCCTGGACGCCGGAGAGGTGTTTCACGTTGTAGACCACCTTTGCCTCCCCGCTGACCGGCTGGGTAACACACGAGAGACGGATGCCGCGGTCGACGAGTTCGTCGGGCAGAACGTGATTGACCGGGGGCGGAATTTCGCCCTCGACGACCTTGATAGCGCAGTTCGAGCAGGCCCCGCCCCGGCAGGCAAACGGCCAGGCCAGCCCGGCCGCCTCGGCTGCCTCGAGGAGGTACTCGCCCGGTTCGACGGCAATTTCGCCGTGGTCCTCACGATCGAGGTCGGCCGCTGCAGCCTTCTCGAAGAGGTCGTCGCCCTCGAGACTCCACCCGTGGTCGTCGATGACCTCGTAATCGAGGTACTCGACATCGCTGTAGTGGGGCGCCTTGTTACCCACCGGCGCCCGCCGCGGCCGAGCCTCGTCGGTCCCCCCGGGCGCAGGTCCCTCCATTCCGTCCGACTCAACGATCTCCCGGTAGGCCTCGCGGACCTGCTGGAACTCGGCCGGCGATCCGCCCTGGTCTGGGTGGACCTCGAGGATGCGCTCCCGGTAGGCCGCCACGACCTCCTCGTCGTCTGCGTCCTTGGCTACCTGGAGAACGGCGTAGGGAGAGGGCACGTGGTAGGGGATAGAGACTCGACTACTAAGAGGGTGCTGGCTCGCGGCGGCCTGGGTCCCGTTCCCGTGTCGACTGACAGGTCCACGCCCGAGTCTCGCGGCTTCTCCGTCCAGGTGTCGAGGGCCACCACTGAGCCCCTCTCGTGGGCAACTCCGTACCCCCGTCGAGGGCCACCCATCCGGCCCCCGGTCGGGCAGCAGTCGCCTGTCACTCGACCAGGGGGAACTCTTGTTGCTCGGCCTTCCAGCGCGATGTGCGTGTTCTCGACGAGCGTCTCGATCCCCGGCGCAGCCGTTCCGTGACGGCCTGGTCGAAGATTGTCAGTTCCTCCGCGAGGTCCATCGTCGAGGTCTCCCGCGGGATCGAGTAGTAGCCGCCGCGCACGGCCCGCAACAGGGCCTCCCGCTGGGCCGCTGTCAGCCCGTCGCACATGCCCGCATCCGGCCGGTCGGATTGTAGATGCGGCCGACTTCCAGCGCGATGTGCGCGTTCGAGCAGAACTCCTGGCATTCGCAGTGGGCCTCGTGGTCGGGAAACCGGATCTCGAACTCCCAGCTTTTGGTGGTCCCGGTCCCGCTCAGACGTTGCCGGGCAGGTCGACGATCCCCTGGAAGAAGACGTCGCGGGCCACGTTCCGGTCCAGGGAGTACAGCGACTCGCCGTCGTGCCGACTCACCGTCGAGATCGCCGCCACAGATGGGTGATTCCGGACGTGCTCCTCGAAGGAGTCCCGAACCTCGTCGCTCACCGACAAGAACGGCACGGCCTTCTCGCACAGGGGGATCATGATCTCGAGTTTTACCCTGGTCCGTGGGTCCAGCTCGAGGATCCGACCCAGCTCGAGGGAGTGAGCCGGAATCCTGGGTTGGGCGATAAGGGCCATTGGCCTTCGTCGTCCACGACGAAGAAGACGGGTCGATATGACCTGCCTGGTGTGCCAACCGGCGTCGAATAGCCATGGTGTGTCAGAGTCAACCCCAGGTCCTCGGGTGTGGCGCCCCTCGTCCGTAGTGGACCGAGTGCCCTTCGCGGAGAACGACCTCGGCTGTGTCGAACGGGTCACCTGGAGCACCCACTTCTTCGGGCCGAGGTCAGCCGACAAGTCAAACCAATGTCACAGAAACGAGTCAGCGCCGTCACAATCGAGACGGCCGACCAGTTCGAAACAGTCCTCGCAGAAGCAGTGCCGAGTCGATCCGGGCCGACGTCGACGTCCGCGGAGGGTTGGAGTTCCAGACGGGTAGTTCGACACACGACTGGGAAGTGGCGGTCATCGAACTGGGGCGGGACGAGGAGGAGTGACGGCCGCCGGACGACCTGAAACGGCTTAGTTATCCGAGGGCACAAGGGCGGAAACCAGCGAGCGGGCCACCAAATCCCACCGCGAGCATTCGCGCCGAAGGAGCGTTCACTCTGCGCGAACGGGGTGAGTGCCCAAGTAGTCTCTCACCTCGGTTTTGCGGGGAGCGGTCGGCGAGCGAAGCAAGCGAGGCGAGCGAACCCGACGAGGGAAAGGAGGTAGGGACTCGCCGGGATTCCCGCGAGCGAAGCGAGCGGGAAGTCGGCGAGTCCACTGGTCGAGTTCGAGCGCAGCGAAGAAGGAGACCAGTGGACTCGCCGGGATTTGAACCCGGGGCCTCTCCCATGCCAAGGGAGTGATCTACCGCTGATCTACGAGCCCGCACGCAAACAGCCGTATCCGGTCGGCTCGGTTAAAGCCATCGAAACGAGGGGGTATACGAGGTAGGGCCCACCCGTACAGCCACAAAGGATAAGACGGAAGAAACCACCACATAGATAGACGAGCGTGTCAGGGACAGAGTCAACTATCGGTGACAGCGTCGTCACTCGAACGAGCATGAAGGGGGCAATCCGGGGGAAGGGGGGCGACGGACACCGGGAATGAATACAGAGTCGGACCGTGGCCAGACAACGCTCGATTTCGCCGTAGGCACGAGTATCCTGCTCATCGCCCTGATCGCGGTATTCGTGGTCATCTCTGGAACGCTGTCGCCGTTCACCCTTGGCGGGCAGGAGGACATCGTCATGACCAACCGCGTCGCGACGAGCCTGTCGGAGGGGCTCCTCGGGGACCCGGGGAACCCCCACGTCCTCAACGCCACCTGCACGGTGTACCTTTTCAATGAGTCCATCCCGGCCGACGTGCCCCCTGGCTGTCGGTACTCAGGCGAGAACCTCACGGAACGAATCGGCCTGAAGAACTGGAAGCGGGCGAACCTCACGCTCAAGTCGAACCTGTCCGCGGGAGGCACCGACTCGAATACCCTGTGCTGGACAGGCAACGATTTCGAAGAGTGTAGTGGATCGGGCGAAAGAATGCAGGTGGGTCCGCCCGCCCCCGACTCAGGCGGCTCGAGCGTGACCGCCAGGCGGATCGTCAGCATCGATGGCGACGACGCCACACTGGTCGTGCATATCTGGTAACATGAAACGAGCACAGGTCCACACACTGGAGGCGGTGGTCGGGGCGTTCCTGCTGCTGGCAAGTCTAACCTTCGCGATCCAGATGACTGCCGTGACCCCGCTGTCGGCCAGTACCTCGAGTCAGCACGTCGAGAACCAGCTCCAGGCGAGTGCGGAGGGCGTCCTGGCCGACGCCACCGAGGCGGGCGACCTGGAACGAGCCTTGCTGTACTTCGACAGTTCGCCGGGTCAGTTCCACAACACCTCCGGCAACAGGTACTACACGAGCAAGTCCCCACCCAACGAGTTTGGTGAGACACTACGCCGCGCGTTCGACACCCGCGGTATCGCTTACAACGTGTACGTCCACTACAGGGTCGGGAACGGCCGACAAAGCGTCCGGATGGTCTACAGAGGCGGGCCGAGCGACAACGCAGTCAGGGCCACGCGCACCGTCCTCCTCGTCGACAATCAGACGCTGCTCAACGAGACCGGAAGCCCCAGGACGACCACCATCGATGGATCGAACTACTTCGCCCCTGACATGGCTCCGGATAGTCCCGTCTACAATGTGCTTACCGTGGAGGTGGTCGTATGGCGGATCTGAGTGGGAGAAGGGACGAACGCGCCCAGATCCTGCTGCTCGGCGCGTTCGCGCTGGCGGCACTGTTTGTTACGCTGGCGCTCATCCTCAACGCCGTAATTTACACGGAGAACCTTGCAACCAGAGCCGACAGTCGGACCTCCGACGCAGTCGCACACAGCAAGTCGGTCGAACGAGGCACCGTAGACCTGCTAGAGTACGTCAACGAGTACAACACGACGAACTACTCCCACCTGCGTAATGAACTCGGGACAGGCTTTGTCAACTTCACCGAGGCCCTGAGCCGGTTCAGATTGACCAGCGGCGTGGTAATCGGTGGCACGGTCCGGACGGAGTTCGAGGGAACCTGGCTCACTCAGACCAATGCCAGCCGGAACTTCACAAACAGGAATAACACTGCGGTATCGTGGTCGCCGGTGAACGGTTCGGCGAACGGGGCGCGAGCGTTCCGGATGAACGTGACCGCTGTGTCGGCCTCGCTCGGCCCGAACAATTTCTCGGTACGGGCGTCAAACGGCACCCACAACTGGTCGCTGGCGGTCGGCACCAACGACATCAACGTGACAGATGCCACGGGCAACACCAGTCAGTGTTCGATCGGGGCCGCCCCTGTCTGGATCAATGTCTCCGAAGGGAGGGTGGGTGGTGCGGACTGCGCCCCGCTGGACTTCGGGGCCGACCTGGATACGATCTCGTCGATCGAATTCCACAACGCAGACCAAATCAAGGGCTCGTACCGGCTGCTGGTAAATAACAGTCTGTCCGACATCGACGACCCCGAGCAGGTCGACTTCGCCCTAAATTCGACGAACGACGGGCCGTTCAAAGAGCCGGCACTCTACGGGGCCGTCGTCGGCATCGAATACCAGACCACCTCGCTCCTGTACCGATCGGATCGCCGGGTCGTGCCGGGTGAGATCGATGGATAGCGCGCGCGGGCAGGCAATCACCCTGGAGTACGTGCTCGGGGTCGCCATCGCCTCGATCCTGATCGTCGGGCTGGTGACCACCGGAGCGTCGTTCGTCGACCAGCAGGGAAAGCAGGCGGCCCAGGCCGAACTCCGCGTCATCGGGCAGCAACTCGCGGCGGACATCGAGGCCGTGGACAGGCTGGCGAGTTCCGCCGAGAAAAACACCACCGTCCGGATCGAGCGTGAGTTGCCACGTGAGGCCGCCGGCGGGTACACGGTTCGCGTCCTCGAGCGTGCGAATCCCCGATTGAATCTCTCCTCGGACAGCCACGACGTGTCCGTCCGGATCGAGTTCTCGAACTCGACGGCGGTCTCGGGGACGGCGTTGTCCGGCGGCCAGGTCCTGATCAATTATACCGCGAGCGACGAACTTCGAGTCGAGCGGGGTGACGACCAGTGAGCGATCGTGGCGTGAGCGACCTGATCGGCTACGTCCTCGTGTTCAGCCTCGTGGCCTCGTCGGTCGCCATCGTCTCGATCGGTGGGCTGGACTCCCTGGAGAACGCCCGGTCCGTCGAACAGGTCAACAACGCCGAGCGCGCCCTGGACGTCCTGGCGGACAACATGGAGGACCTCTTCCGCGAAGGGGCACCGAGTCGCGCCTCGGAGGTGACGCTTGAAGCGGCCTCCTTCCAGACGAGCGACAAGGTCATTATTAATATCTCCGGGAACCAAACCGGCGGCCCAAATTTCTCCTTCCAAAGCCAGAGCAACGTCCTCGTGTGGGAATCCCAGGGAGGCCGGGACACCGAACTCCGCTATGCCTTTGGTACGGTCATCCGGAACCAGCGCGCCGGTGGCGTCGTCCTCCGGGAGCCACCCTTCGAGTTCGGTGACGAGCGCACGATTCTGCCGATCGTCCAGACCCGAACCAGGAATCCACAGAGTTTGGCCGGCGGGAAAATCCGCGTTCGGGGGGTTCGGCTGAGGTCTGTGGTTGTCTGGCGGGGCGACGCCTCGTTCGATCGTCTGCACCTGAACGTGACGACACCCGCCCCGGATATCTGGGAGGAACATCTTGAAGTCCGGGATCAGGTGGTCGACTGTGAGCGCCAGTCCGTTGTCGACCCGGAGAAGACAAAGGTTTACTGCGAGTTCGAAACCGACGAACTGTACATCATCAAGCAGCCTGTTCGGGTCATGCTCGAGCGCTGAGGAGTGACCGAGATAGAGTTTCGAGGGAGGCAGCGTCCTGGCTCCCCGGAGACAGGACCGATCCGATCTGTCGGTTAGCGGAACGGGAGAACCGCTATGCGGACGAGCGCGACGAGTGGCGGTGTGACCGCTCTCCTCGTGAGCCCGGACATCGAGCGAGGACGGATCCGCCGCCGAGGGAGTCCGAGTCCGGTCCGTCAGTCGAGGGAGACGTCGATCCGGTTCTCGGTCACGTGGAGATACGTGATGTACTCGGGGCCGGCCGCTCCGGGGAACCTGAGGACGCCATAGGACGCATCTTCGTCCACTGTGTCGCTCCCCCCTCCACCGGGCGGTCCAGCACCGCTGGGACAGAAGTTACCCTGAGCGTCCTTCACGATCAACTCGTAATTCGCCCCCAATCGGCTCAGGTAGTGGTTGATGGTGAAGTTGAGGGCCTCCTCGTGGCCCGTGCTGATGTTTCCAGGGTCCACGGGGTGCTGGCCCACTGTCCCCGGGTCGTCGGGGGAATTGTCGTTAATAGTGGTACCAAAGCAGAACTTGGTTCCGCTCCCGGTGACCCCGTCGATGTCCTCGTATTCGATATCGGGGTCGTCATGCGAGAGTTCGAGATGGAGGTACGATCCCGTACAAGATAACGCGTCACTCGCACTCGTTAGCCAGTCAGTCTGCCACTCCTGGTGTTCGCCAGTCGAGGCATTGGCGTAGAACACGCTTACGCGGGCCTCGCAGGATCCGTAGTCGGGTTCGACGTGGACTTCGAACTGGTTGAATCCATCCGTCGAGTACATCGCCCAGTGATTCTCCCCGCCGCCCGTCAGTCCTTCAGAGAGGTTCAACTGGAAGTCCGTGACCGGGTGGCCACCCCCCATGCCGTCCACTTCGATGCCCTGGTTCTCGGCGGGCATGTCGAACCGACCGAGGCTCCCCTTGACACTAATCAGGGTGACGTGGACGGTCTGATTCCCGTCGAATACCTTCACCTCCCCTGCCGTTCGCTGGCGGAAGTAGTCGGCCCAGGCCGTGTAGTAGTCACTCTGAACCTGAACCGTTACGGTTCCATTCCTGAGTGGATTCAAATACGACCTGGATATGCCCGGGTAGCTGGCCGTCTCGTTGGGGAACACGTGACGGGCGTCCCGGGTCGCGGAGACCCCCGCCGCTCGCGGGTTACCTGCACTGTCCTCGCCGCCCAGCCGTATGATCGGCAGGGTGAGGGTAGCGTCCCGGAAGTGAAACTCCGGGGGCGACAGCATCTGTGCATCCCCTTCGGGGTCGAGACGCCACACCCCACCGCCCTGGTACGCGATGTCCGTCCCGCCGTTCTCGTACACGAAACTCCCCAGGGACTTGTTGAAGAGTTCCGTGGTCTTGCCGGCGGTATAGTTAGTATGCTGGATTACGAGCCTGCTCTCGCCCGGGCGCGTCTCGAAGTGGCCGCTATCCTGGCCGAACTGGATGCGCTGGCTGTCCGAACTCCCGATAGCGACCATCGCCGCACGGGAGTCAAAGAGCGTCATCGACAGTTCCGCGCGCTCGAGTTCCGAGTTCTGCTGTGTGTCCGATAGTGCCGACGCGCCGAGAATTGCGACGCTCGCCGTCCCACCGATCACGATCGCGAGGAGGAGGATGAACCCGAGAGCGTTCGAGACCCCTCGTTGGTCGGAGTCGTACCTGTCCCGACCCCGGAGAGATGACATGCTCGGACAGTGGCAGTCAGGCGTAAAAACGTTGATGGCCATTTATTGGGTTTGTAACTAGTCGCCGGATGGTCGACCCTCTGGCCTCCATCGGCGAGTAGAAACTGTAAAGAGGCCCAAGACGAAGGCGATAGTGGGAACGCACGGCCGCAAATCTGACTCGCCGCCCGATTGGGCGGCTCGGGATTGCGGAAGTGTCGCGTGTCGAATCCCGGCACGCAACGCGGAGACGGGATTTCCGTCTCGATGGCGTCCACCCGGACGCTCGCGAGCGGTTCGCCGCTCGCCAGCAACGCGCGGCCGACGTCGTTCCAACCCAATCATGGCACGAATGCACACACGACGCCGCGGCTCGTCCGACTCGGACAAGCCCGCGGTCGACGAACCGCCAGCCTGGAGCGACGTCGAGGACGCCGCCATCGAGGAGCGCGTCGTCGAACTCGCCGACGCGGGCCACAGCCCCAGCGAGATCGGCCTGACGCTCCGCGATGAGGGCGTCGAAGGCACGCCGATCCCCGACGTCTCCCTCGCGACCGGCAAGAAGGTGACCGAAATCCTCGCCGAGCAGGACGCCGACCCCGACCTCCCGGAAGACCTCCGGAACCTGTTCGAGCGGGCCGTCCGCCTCGACCACCACATGGACGACAATCCCACCGACTATCAGAACAAGCGGGCACTCCAGAACACGGAGTCGAAGATCCGCCGCCTGGCGGACTACTACCGGGGCGACGAAATCGCCGAGGACTTCGAGTACACTGCCGAGAACGCCCGGGAACGCCTGGAGTAATCGATGGCAGCCGCCGGCCGCACCACGCCGTCCGATCCCGCCCCAGCCGAGGCCGCCGCCCGACTCGACGCGGCGCCGTTCGTCCGCCTGGTCGGGGTCGGGACCGGTGCCGGGCTGGTGGCGACCGGTCTGCTCGCCGGCGCGCTCGGAGCGGCGGCGGTGCCCTTCCAGGCCAGCGTCGGCCCGCTCGCGGGCACGGAGTCCACGACCACGGGGGATGACGGGGACCTGACGCTCGCCGTCGGCAGACCCGGACTCCCGGCCGACCTCGCCCTCGGCGGCGACGAGCCCACACCGGCAGTGGCCTACGACGTCGCGGCCGAACTCGAGGGCGCCGATCCCTCGCCGGTCCTGGCCCTCGCCGGCCTCGTCGCGGCCGACCTGGGCAGCCCCGAGAGCCGGCCCGCCCTCGTCGAAGCGGCCGGGCTCGAGCGACGGCCCGGTCTCGGCCTTCCCGTTCCGGACCCGACGACGGGGCTCGCGTACACGACGCTGCTCCACACCGACGCCTCGGGCGATCCGGAGGCAGTGGCCGAGCGGTTCGGAATCGACGATGAATCCAATGGCCGCACCGACGAGGATGAAGGTCAGTCGGGCGAGACGGCAGAGGCGGAGGGTCGAGCCCTCGCCTCGAAGGCAGCCCTCGCGGTCGCGGCCGGCGAGGCCCCTGCGGCTGCCGGCGAGGCCGTCGAGGTGGCTATGCATCCCTACGTCGGCGGTCCCGTCGAGACAGTCGCCGCGTACGCCGACGTCCTCCGGGCGCTCGCGGCCAGGGCGCCCGGCCTCGGCATCCAGATCGCGATGACCAGCGAGGCCGGTGGCGGCGGCGACCTCGATGCGGTGTCGGAGGCCCTCGCCCACTGGCGCGACCACGGCGAGGCGACCCACGAGGCCGTCTCCGCGTCCGAGACTGCCCGCCACGACGGGCTGGTCGTCGCGACGGCCGGCGACGCCGGTCCCTCCTGGGCCGTCGCCCGGCTGCTCCGGGACTACGTCTCGCCGGAGCCGGTCGTGGTCCACGTCGGAACGGCGGCGGCCATCGCGACGACCCGTGGCGACCCCGAGGCCTTTGCAGCCGCCGTCGACACCGCCGCCGGCCGCGTCGACGGCCGGATCGTGACCGCCGGCACCCGGGCTCGCGCGGTCCTCGATGACCCAGACACGTTCGCAGACGCGCTCCGGGAGGCGATCTGATGCGTTGCGCGACCCTCCGGACGACCCACGGCGAGGCGGTCACCGCCGAGCGGATCGCGGCCGCGCTCCGGCCGGACAACACCGCGGAGATGGAGACGAGCGTCGCGGACGACGCGGTCGTGACCACCGTCGAGCGCGACTCGACCGGCGGACTCCAGGCCACCGTCGACGACTACGTCGTCAACCTCCAGGTTGCAGCACAGCTCGCAAGCCAGGACGGGGCCCCGTCCACGGCGTCGCCGACCGCAGCGGACGCCGACACAGGAAACGCCGACACAGCGGACGCGACAGACGACGATACACAATGAGCGAACGATCAGTCTCACGACGCAAGCAACAGAAGCGGTGGTACACCGTGCTCGCCCCGGAGGCGTTCGACCGGGCGGAGCTCGGCGAGACCCCCGCCGACGAATCGGAAAAGGTGCTCGGGCGGACCATCGAGACGACCCTCGGTGACCTCCGCAACGACGCCAGCGAGAACAACACCAAACTGACATTCAAGATCACCGAGGTGGCCAGTGACACGGCCTACACCGAGTTCGTACGCCACGAACTCACCCGCGACTATCTTCGCAGCCTCGTCCGGCGGGGCTCCTCGAAGATCGCGGCCTACGTGACGGTCCTGACCGCGGACGACTACCGCGTCCAGATCCAGCCCGTCGCGCTGACCACCAAGTCCGCCGACGCGAGCCAGGAGAAGGCCATCCGGCGGACGATGATCGATCTCGTCGAGGAGACCGCGAGGGATCGGACCTTCGCGGACCTCGTCGACAGCGTCGTCGAGGGACGCCTCTCCTCGGCAATCTACAACCAAGCGAAGGACATCTACCCGCTCCGCCGGGTCGAGGTCCAGAAGGCGACCCTCGAGGCCCACCCCGAGGAGGTCGCTGCCGAGGAGGAGGC
>JAZKTI010000076.1:0-10485 GCA_036625635.1 Haloarculaceae archaeon | reverse complement strand
GCTCTCTTGAACCGAAACAGCGACCGCATACAGCCAGAAAGCCCTCACCTCGCTCTCTTGAACCGAAACAGCGACCGCATACAGCCAGAAAGCCCTCACCTCGCTCTCTTGAACCGAAACAGCGACCGCATACAGCCAGAAAGCCCTCACCTCGCTCGCGGTCGCTGAGCAGGATATCTTCGCTCCCTTCGGTCGCTCAGATAGAGCCTGCTCAGCGACTAAACTGAGCGCGAGCGAGGTTCGCCCTTTCATTCCGCCAGGAGTGGAAATCTGCGAATAGCTGGGTAAATTCCGGAAACCCCCATTTCCTTGAAATCCGGATCCCTGGTGGAATGAAAGGGCGAGGCCCGGTGGCCGGCGCTTAGCAGGCCCTATCTGAAGGAGCGCAGCGACTGAGGATATCCTGCTAAGCGCCGGCGAGCGGGCCGAGGGCTTTCGGGCTGTCTGCGGTTGCGGCACCATGTCGTCCACCACCTCATGCGAGCGGGCCGAGGGCTTTCGGGCTGGGTGCGGTGCCCTCACAAACTACGTCTCATGCTAGCGGGCCGAGGACGTTCGGCCCGTTTGCGGTAGTGCTCACAGTACTAGCACCTCCATCGAGCGAGACGAGCGCGTTCGGGCTACCCTACAGAGCCGCTACACGGAGCCGGGGTCACCCGTAGCTCGAGAGCACGGCCGGCCCCAGGTCAGTCGCGGGCGTCGGCCGCTCGACGCTCGTGACGCTGCCGAAGAGGTCCACCCAGTAGGGGATGGTGGTCTGCCAGTAGCCGTCCTCGACGTAGACCGTCGTCCCGCCGCCGTCGCCGGCGAAGTGCAGCCCCATCCGCGTCCGCTCGGCGGTGACGACCTGGTCGGCCGCCGCGGCAACGGTCTCCCGCGTCGCGGGGTCGGCGGTCGCGCTGGTGACGAGCACGGGCACCTCGTGGGTCGCGCCCACCTCCCGCAGCATCGTCAGGGCCGCCTCGAGCAGCGCCTCGCGCTCGTAGTCCGGGACGTCGTCGTCCTCGTAGAGCGAGCCGACGTTGGGCGCGACCAGCATCGCGGTCCGCCCCGAGGTTCGCCGGACGAGCCGCTTCACGAGGGTGTGGTGC
The DNA here is from genome assembly GCA_036625635.1 of Haloarculaceae archaeon. GTDB lineage: Archaea > Halobacteriota > Halobacteria > Halobacteriales > Haloarculaceae > JAZKTI01. Next base: position 9,394 of record JAZKTI010000076.1, on the reverse strand, counting down.
TGGTAGGCGGTGAAGGCCCGCGCCACCCGCACCGGGTCGAGCAGGCGGTGGTGGGGTGCGAGTTCGTAGAGGACGTACGAGCAGGCCTCGTTGCGCGCGTCGAGCCAGTAGACGGGCCCCTGGCGCTCCCGGAGTTCGCTCACGACGACCCGGTGCAGGGCCGTCGAGCGCGGGTGTGGCACCTGCAGGTGCGTCAGGCCGGCCGAGAGGGTCGGGAGCGGGTCGTGGTGCATGGTCGTGGGGAGGGGTGCCAGCGGGAAAAGTCGAACCGGGTGGGTGCCGTTACGGCCGTAACCGGTGGTCCCGTCGGTCGACGGAGTGGGACGCGGTCGGGAAGCTCCAGACGTAAACTACCCCACCCTACTCGCTCACGGCTTATTCTCGCGGGCCGTAGGCCCGCTCGAACGGTCCGCGGAACTTCGTTCCGCGCTGTCGCCGTTCGCTTCGTCGAGGGTGGGGCTTTCGCGTGGACTCCCGCTCTGGGGGGACTCCCCGGCAGAAGGGTCATAGTCTCCATTCGCGTTCACCGTCCCGCGATTCAAGCGCACGCCTACGGGTGCGCCTCCACCGTCCCCGGTTTGGTTACGGCGGAGATACCGCAAACCGATATTCTTCGCAGCGTTGTAGTCCGCGTGGTTCTCGTAGCCACATTTCAGGCACGCGAAGTCCTCGCCGTCGTGGTTGTCCGGGTGCGTGAAGCCACACGTCGAACAGCGCCGGGAGGTGTTCTCTGGGTCAACCTGGTGTACGTCGATGCCGTGCATCTCGGTCTTGTATTGGACGTACTCGGACAGCCGCTCGAAGGCCCACTTGTGGCCCCACGACGCACCGGAGAGCCGGTCGCGGATGCCAGTCAACTCCTCGAACGCTATCACCGTACACCCGTTCTCGACGGCCTCTTCGATGATGCCGTTCGCAATCCAATGGAGCAGTATCTTGAACCGGCCAGTCTCTCTCCGCCCGACAGCGTGGATGTTCTCATGGGCGTGGCGACTTCCGCACTGTTGCAGGTCGCCACGGCGGTTTTCGTACTCACGTCGCCAGTGGTCGAACTCCTTGCCAGTCCAGAACCCGCCCGTCGAAGTCACCGCGAGTTGGTTCACGTTGAGGTCAACACCGAGGATGTACTGTGCTCGGTCCTTGCCTGTCCCACCGTGTCGGACTCCACCTCCGCCTTTGTGCGGAGGTGACGGAACCACTCGCCGTCCCTGCAATGCAGTTCCGCGCTCGTGACCTCGTAGTCTTCGTTGAACAGGTACCGTGAGTGTGGTGTGTCCCGGTCGGCGGCTGGGAGTGCGTAGTCCAGTTCAAGCCGCCCGTCAACGGTTGCCACCAACACGTACTCGTCGTGGAAGGTGGCAGACCGCTTGTCGTAGACGACAGTCGGATTTGAGAAGAAGGGTTTTCCGGCGGACTCACCCTGTTTCCACCGAGCGACGGCACTCTGTACGGCGTCGGCGGCTTTGTTTCGGGCGTTCTGGACGAGGTTGGCGTGTAACCGCGTCTGCTCGCGCACGTCGTCGTAGGTTTCCTCCTGCAACTGTGCCTTGCTCGTGGTCTTGTACTCGCCCTGCCAAGCGTGGTCAACTACGTGGTTGGCGGCCCACAGAAACTCATCGACGGTTTCGCGCAGAAGTACGGCATCGTCGCTGTCCACGTCAAGTTTCACCGGGACTATTCGCCGCACCTCCATACGTCAGAGGTGTTCTTGCTGGTTTAGTATTGTTGGGCAGAAAAGGCGGCAATAGCCTGTGGTCTGTGGCGGAGTTGTCGGCTTCCTCTCCGGCCTACTCGCTTCGCGCTTCCGACTCAGTGTCCGAAGCCCTCGCTCCTTGAGGCCGGAGGCTCCACCTCGAAACTGCTGAACTGCTCGGCACGTTCGGAGACGGGCTCGGAGGCCCGCAGGAGTTCGTCGATCGCGGTCCCGATCGCCGAAATGGCCGGTCCGTCGAAATCGACGGGCAAGGAAAGCGCCTCGTCGGGGGCCCTTCGCTCTCGCGGGGACCAGAGGAGGAGCCGAAGAGGCAGCCGAGAACCGTGCCCCTGCAGTTGTCAGCGGCGATTGCGGATCGACGGTACCGGGCCGCTACAACGGGACGCCGGAACCTACGCCCCTGGCGTCCGTGGGTTGAGCCACCGTCGCGGTACCGGTCGATGGGTGCTCGGCCAGAACGGATCTCCGGGAATATGGGCCGGATCAGGCCACGGGAACGCCCTGTTCGGCCTCGAGGAGTTCGTGGTAGCGGTTGCGGATAGTGACCTCGGAGATGTCCGCCACCTCGCTCACCGCCGCCTGGGTCGTCTTCTCGTTCGTCAGGAGGGCGGCGGCGTAGACGGCGGCGGCTGCCAGGCCGACCGGGGACTTGCCGGAGTGGACGCCCTGCTCCTTCGCGTTCTGGAGGAGTTGTCGGGCTCGTCGCTCGGACTCCTCGGACAGGTCGAGCGAGGACGCAAATCGCGGGACGTAACTCTCGGGGTCCGCGGGTTTGACCTCGAGCCCCAGTTCGCGGACTACATAGCGGTACGTCCGGGCGATCTCGCTCTTCTCGACGCGGGAGACCTCCGTGATCTCGTCGAGACTCCGGGGGACACCGGCCTGGCGCGCCGCGGCGTAGACCGACGCCGTCGAGACACCCTCGATGGACCGGCCGGGGAGGAGGTTCTGATCGAGCGCACTGCGGTAGATGACACTCGCCGTCTCCCGGACGTTTTCGGGGAGCCCCAGGGCCGAGGCCATCCGGTCGATCTCGCCCAGGGCCTGCTTGAGGTTGCGCTCCTTGGAGTCGCGGGTGCGGAAGCGCTCGTTCCACTTGCGGAGGCGCTGCATCTTCTGGCGCTGCTTGGCGCCCAGGGAGTTGCCGTACGCGTCCTTGTCGCGCCAGTCGATGTTCGTCGACAGGCCCTTGTCGTGCATCATGTTGGTCGTCGGCGCGCCGACGCGGGACTTTTCGTCTTTCTCCTGTGCGTCGAAGGCGCGCCACTCCGGCCCGCGGTCGACGGAATCCTCTTCGACCACGAGGCCGCAGTCCCGGCAGATCGTCTCGCCGTGCTCGTCGTCGACGTGGAGGTCGCCGTTACACTCCGGACACTGGAGTGAGGATTCGTCCTCGGTCTCGGATACGTCGGCTGTCTGTTCGGTGCGGGCTCGTGTGCGTGTGTTAGAGTCACTCATTGTGGTGCGAGGGCGGATGCTCGCCGGGCAGGAGGATCCTGAAAATCCCGGACGAGGAGGGTGGGTACCAGTAACTTCGAACGAAACCTATAAAAGTGTTTCGGGACCGGCCCCCGAGTTCGTCCCCTCAGGAGCCGAACCCGCTTGATTTCGCAGTTCCTCTCGAGGGGTTCAAGTATGGTGCGTGGTGACACGGCCCTGGCACGTGGGTCTCTCAGTCGTGTGCCGGGGCCTCGACGTCGGTGGCGTCTTCGGCCCCGCGGGATTCGGCGACCGCGGTCGTGAGCGAGACGTTCAGCCAGGCCATCGAGACCACGCCGCCCAGGACGGTCACGACGTTCTTGATCGCGTGGTCGACGATGGCCGCAGACAGCGCCGTCACGCTCCCGATCGGCGTCAGAGCCACAACGAGCAGCGTGAAGGCCCCCTCGTAGAGGCCGATCCCCCCGGGCGAGAGCGGGAGGACCTTCGCGAGGTTGCCCACACTCACCGCGAAGAAGCCTACGGCGAGGAGGGCAGGGATCGAGAGGGCGACGTCGAAGGCCACGAGGACGAACAGTGCGGTGAGGACGTCGAGCGACCAGATCCCCACGCTGCTGGCCCCAACCAGCGCGAAGATCCGGCCGTCGCTGGCGACTGTCTGGACGTCGCCGGCGAACCGTTCGAGGACGCCCGCCACGGAATCGGCATACGCGTCGGAACTCAGCCGACCGAGCACGGCGCGGACGTAATTTCGCTCGGAGCGGGCACTGAGCACGATGACCAGAACGGCGAGAAAAGCCATGATGCCCACGCCCGCGGCCACGAGCACGGCCGTCTGCCCGCTCTGGACCGTCTCGCCGGCGACCGCACCGTCACCGAAGACACCCCCGAGCTGGCCGAGGGAGCCAGTTACCGCGAGGCCGACCAGGACCGCCCCGGCCAGGGCGGTGATCGTCAGGAGGTCGAAGACCCGCTCGACGGCCAGCGAGGCGAACCCAGAGGCGTAGGGAATGCCCCGGCGGGCCTTGAGGACGTACGCGCGGACGGCGTCGCCCGCCCTGGCCGGGAAGACGAGGTTGCCGGTCTGGCTGATGAATATCGCGCCGGTGAGGAAGCCCCCGGTCTCGTGGTAGTCGATGCGGGCGAGGATGTCGCGGTAGCGGAGGCCCCGGAGCGGCCAGGACAGGGTATAGACGACCGCCGCGAGGCCGACGAGGACTGGATCGGCCCCTGCCATCCGCTCGATCACAGTCGTTGGGTCGAGGTAGACCGTCATGAGTGCGACCGCAACCAGGACCAGGAGGCTCCCCGCGAGGGCCGTCGACCGGCGGGTGATCCGGGGACTGACGGCGAGTTGCCACCACGTTCGGACAATCTGGCTGCCCATCCCGAAAACGTCCCGGACGACGTCGACCTTCGAGTCACCCCTGGGCGTCCAGTAGACGGGGAACTCCCGCACGCTGTAGCCCGCCCGCTGGGCCCGGACGAGGATCTCCGTGTCCCAGAACCAGTGCTCGTCCTCGACGTCGTCGGCGAGGTCGAACAGCGCCTCGCTGTCGAAGGCCTTGAATCCGCACTGGTGGTCCTGGAGCTCCGAACGGAGGACCACCTGGACCAGGCGGTTGTAGCCCAGGCTCGGAATACCACGCTTGGCGGGCCGGTCGGCGTCGCTCTCGGGCAGCCACCGCGAGCCCGTCGCGACGTCGTACCCGCCCGATCTGACGCTCTCGACGAGTTCCTCGAGGTGGGCCATGTCGGTCGCGAGGTCGGTGTCGAAGTAGACCAGCGTATCACCCTCGGCCCGCTCGAAGGCGAACTCCAGGGCGCCGCCGCGGCCGAGCCGCTCGTCACTGTGGAAGTGTCGGACGGCCTCGTATTCGCCGGCCAGTCGGTCGGCGATCTCGGGGGTAGCGTCGTCGCAGCCGTCCTCGGCGACGATCACCTCGTAGGTCCCCGGGGCCAGGAAGTCCGCGAGGGTGTCGAGGGTGACCTCGACGGTCCCGGCGAGGGTCGCCTCCTCGTTGTAGGCCGGCAGGACGACACTCACCTCGACCTGGCCGCTCATTGCCCCTCGGTCGGTCCGTGACGGATAAGAGCTTTCTGATAGCTCACCCGGTGACTGAGCGGCCTATTCGGGCGCGGACCGCTCGGCGATGGGCGGCCCGTTCGCGCAGCCATTGCGTCGTCGCCGGCGACCGGTTCGCGCCCACACCACGTCGTCGACGAGCGCCTCGTCGGGGGGTCGAGACCAGTCTCCCGGCACCGGAGCGGCCTACCGGCGGGAGTTCAGTCCGCCCCTTCCGGAGATTGAACCGTCGCGAAGTCCGCGATATCGGCGTCGACAACCGCGCCGATGGCTTCGTGTGGCCGCCCGGCGACGATGTCCCCGGCGGTCGACCGGCCCACACCCGGAATCGCCGTCAGCTCATCCATCGACGCGGCATTCAGGTCGAGTGGGTACGGAACACCGGTGACCGAGCGGTACCCGTGGTCGGTCACGGCGACGTCCACCGTCCGGCCCAGCTCACGCTCGCCGGGAATCCCGACGAGCAGGGGGTAGGTCCCGAGCTGGCGGCCGAAGGTCTTCCCGTCCTGGTGGTACTCGAAGTGGACGTCCCGAAGGACCGTCCCGGGCGGGGCGAGTCGCTGCAGCATCGGGTTGTCGATGGTCTCGCGAATCTCCCGCTTGTAGCGTTTGAATTCCCGTTTGTGGTCCGTCGCGATGTCGGCCCCGGTGTCGCTCATGTCCGTTCCGGCGAAGGCCATCACCTGTCGGATGTTGACTCGCCGGAGGAGCAGTCCCTCGTCGTAGACGCGCTGGAGGAACCGCCTGTTGTGGTCGTAGGTCTCCTCGCGTTCGCCCTCGAGGCCGTGGACCAGGTTGATCCCCGGAAGCAGCTTCGGGAGCCGGCGGGCTCCCTCGGCCCAGTCCCCCGTCTCCCCCCGCCTTCGGCTCCACCCACCGGTTCGGTCGGGGGTGTCCGGGCCGCCAGGCCGCCAGCCACCCTCCTCGTTGACGACGCGGACGGCCGCGAGGCACTCCTCGGCGGTGACGTTGAGGTTGTTCTGCTCCTGGACGACCGGATCGGCCGATTCGAGGCCGAAGGCGGCGGTATCGCCGGGCGTGTTGTGCTCGGCGATGATTCGGATGGCCTCCCGGGCGGCCTCGGGCCACTCCACGATGGTAATCGGGTTCATATTGTCCAGGTGGAGGGTCCCGAGGTCGGGAACGGCCCCTCGGATCCCGCCGTAGAGATCCCGAAGGGCGTCGGGGTTCGGCGCCTCGCCGTCCCCGCCGTAGGCGAGAATGTCGGCCTGGCGGCCCAGCCGGAAGTGCCGGGCGCCGTGGGCTGCGAGTGCCTCCACCTCGCCGACCACGTTCGCCGGCCTCCGGAAGGTCGGATCGGCGCCGTAGAGGGGCTCGGTGCAGAACGAACATCGGTAGGGACAGCCCCGCGAGGTCTCCATTTCGCAAATCAGGTAGTCCGGATGGTTGGGGTGTTGCTCGATTATGAATGCGCCTTGCCGCCCCCACCGGGCGATCTCGTCGTTGGTGCGCATCCGGTCGCCGAACCCCTCCATGCCGCCGTGGACGAGGTCGTAGGCAGCGGCCTCGACGTCGCCCTTGGCGACGACGTCGTAGTCGAGGTCGTCGCGCTCGGTGTCCTGGGCACCGGCGTTCTCCTCGCCCACGCCGAAGCGGACCGGCCCGCCGACCAGCGAGGTCCCATCGGCGACCCAGGCCAGCTCTCGCACCTCGTCGGGTTCGGCCGGCGTCCCGCCGACGTAGCTCCCGGGGACGGTCATCCCGCCCACGTAGATCAGGAGGTCTGCGTCCTCGACGTTTCGCCAGCGGCCCCGATCCTCGCGAAGGGCGTCGATCGTGTGGTAGGTGATCGCCTTTCTCGGGACCCCGGCGTCCACGAGCGCCCCGGCGACGTACCGCGGGTAGGTGGAGACGTAGGGTGGCACGCCGAAGTGTGCCGGCTCGTCGACATAGCCGTCGACGATGGTCACGTCGAGGTCGGCGGGGTCGGTCATCGGTGGCGGGTAACGGCTCGAGGGTCAAAGGCTCCACGTTCCGACCGGTCGGCCGCTGGTGTCCCGCTCCCCACGGGTGCGGGGGGTGTGTGAGTGCTCCTCGAGGCTGCGTGGGGGGCGAAGGCTGTCCCTCCCGCTGGCAGGCGGACCATTGATACGCCCGCCGACCGTACTCGTACCCATGCCAGCCACGCTCGAGGTGGTCTGCGAGAACGAGGCTTGCGAGCTCGACATGTTCGAACTCCACTACACGTACGACATGCCAGGGGACGTCGCCGTCGGTGACTTCCAGTGTCCCTACTGCGGGTCGAGCGAGGACCTCGCGGAGGTGGCACTGTGATCCCCGACTGGGGGCGGACGGCCGGCAACGCGGTTCTGAAGGCCGTCGGCCGAACCGTGGGGCAGGCTCAAGAGCAGCGGCCCCTTCCGGTCGACCTGCTCGAGAGCCACGACGCGTTCCTCGCCGTCTTCGACGCGCCCGGTATCTCCACGAGCGACGTCGCAGTCCGCATCGAGGACGGCCGGATCGAGGTGCGCGTGGACCGCTTCCGCCCCGCCCACGAGGAGTTCGACATGACCGTCCCGGGTCGAGGGATGTCCCTCGACGGTCACGTCGAACTCCCCGAGGATGCGACCGTCGATCCCGATGCTGCCGAAGCAACCCTGAAGGACGTCGGGGAACTCCACGTCCGCGTTCCCAAAGTCGATGAGGGAACGGATACTGAAGAGGCGGAGGGCGGGGCTGGCGACGAAGGCGATACCTGACCGCTCGAAGCCGTCTCTGCCCGATCTAACCGGGTCTGAACACGGGCGGAAGGGGGGCGGAGATCGGTCGCTGAAGACTGGGAGCGGAGCGACCCGCGAGCGAATTGCAGGCCGCGAGCGAGTTGCAGGCCGCAAGCGAATTGCAGGCCGCGAGCGAGTTGCAGGCCGCAAGCGAATTGCAGGCCGCGAGCGAGTTGCAGGCCGCGAGCAAGACGCAGGCGTTCTGGCTGGTTGCGGTTGCGGTCAGGTTTCCGGTCGAAAGCGAGATGCAGGCGTTCTGGCTGGTTGGGGTTGCTGGAGCCATCACACCAACTCCAGCAAGCGAGGGCAGGGATTTCCGGGTGTTTTCGGTCCGCGTGGGAGTTCAACGGCCTCAGAGAGCGACAAGCTACCAACGCGAACGAGAAACACGAGTGGGGTCACTGGCCTCACCGGAACGGAACGCAGTAGTCCCTCTCTCGGGTCTGATTAAAGCCTCGCAAACAGGCTATGTCCTCCAACCAGGGACCATTCCCGCACCCGTCAGTTGAGGAGTGGACCGAGGCCGCGGGCCGGATATCCGACCACAGTGTCGACGCCGGCCCCGCGGAGGGTCGCGATCCGCTCGCTGACGCGGTGCGGCGGACCGACGAGCCCGTAGGCTCGACAGGCCTCGAGGAGCGCCTCGCGAGGGGGTCCCGAGACACTGCTGTCGGTCGGGGCCCCCTCCGGCAGTCCCTCGGCGACGGCCGAACGGCGGGCGACGTAGCCCCCGAGGGCGTCCAGAACCGCGTCCTCGTCCTCCGTGAGGACGACGGGAGCGTACAGGGCGATGCCTGCGTCGAATCCCGCGGCACGGAGGCCCCGGACGTCCCCCGACGTGGACTCCGAGAGGAGTTCGAACTGGGTGTGGCCGGTTGCGAGAGCCACGCGGCCGACGCCTTCCGTCCCGACCCAGGGGTTCGAGACGTGCTCCGTGGCCGCGCTGAATCGGGGCGAGACCGCTCGCGCCCGCTCGGTCGGGTCCAGGTAGGCGGGATGGCCCGCGACGAGGACCGAGCCGACCTTCTCGGGAATCCGGCGGAGTCTGCTGTCGTCACCGAGCGGATCGAACCCGTCCGCCCTGACCGGAACGGTGAGGCGCACGTCGTGAGAGGTGGTGATGTCCGCGAGGGTCTCCGGAGAAGGCAGGTGCTCGTGGCCCTCGTAGTCGACTGCGACCGCAGGGACCTCGAGATCGGTCGCCCGAAAGAGGTCGACCTCGGCGGGCTTGAGAGCGGCCGCGTCGAGGCCGACGTCGGCCAGCGAAACACTCGAAAGCGACGACATTGGTGGTAGATGTTCACGAGGCAGGAACCGGCAAAACCCTTCCGGAACGGACCGACTCACTCTCGGGGAACCGCCAAGCATCGCTGTCACTGGTCACCGGCCACTGGCCACCGGTACCGCATCGTG
>JAZKTI010000075.1:0-10521 GCA_036625635.1 Haloarculaceae archaeon | reverse complement strand
GCTTTCTGGCTGTTTGCAGTTGCAGTCCCACGAACTCCAGAGAGCGAGGTGAGGGATTTCTGGCTGTCTTCGGTGGCGGCACAGTCGACTCCAGAGAGCGGGGTGAGGGCGTTCTGGTTGTTTACGATCGCGAGAGTGGCCATATAAACCAGAGAATAATCGGGGGTATCCGACCCAGTCTACAACAGACCGTCCTCCTTCGCGAGCAGGATCCCCTCGAGGGTCGCGTCGTTCGTGGGTTCGCGTCGAGCAACCGCCAGCGCATCCGCCACCGGGACGCGACGGACCCGGATGAACTCGTTGCCGTCCAGCTTCCGCTGGACCGGCTCGAACCCCTCGGCGAAGACGTGGACCCGGCGATGGCGGAGGACGCCCGTCGCACACCACGTGGCCTCGAGGATCGAACACCCGGCTGGGTCGAGCCCGGTCTCCTCCCGGAGTTCCCGGGCAGCGGCGGTCGTGTAGGACTCGCCCGTCTCGACGATCCCGGCGGGCAGTTCGAGACACTGCTCCCGGATGGCCGGCCGGTACTGGTCGACCATGATCAGGTCCCCGTCGGCGACGGCCACGATGACCACCGCATCGGGCAGGTCGGCCCAGTAGTACCGCTTCGTGGTCCCGTCGGGCTGACGAACCTCGTCGTAGCCGCCCTCGTACCAGCCGGTGTCGTATTCCACGGCAGTGTCGAGAACCGGCCAGTCGTGGTCCTGTTCGGGTTGGATCGGTGGATTGGTCCCAGCTCGGTCACTGCCACCGTCGTCTGGTCCGCCACCGTCGTCTGGTCCGCCACCGTCGTCTGGTCCGCCACCGTCACCCGTCACTGTCCGCTCGCCTCCCTGACGACACCGATCCGGTAGGTGGCGTTCGCGCGCCGGAGGAGAACGTCCTCGCCGACGGTCGCGTTCGGGTTGCGCTGGCGGAGCGCGTCGAGTTCGTCGAAGGGCGAGTGCGAAAAAACCTCCTTGAGGCCGATCGGTCCCGTTCGGTAGGGGCCCGACCGCCCCGGAGCGCCGCCGGGTTCCCCCGCCTGCGCGATGGCCTCAGTCACGTACGGAAACCGCCGATCCGGGAGCGTCGTGCCGTTGACGGCACCGCTGGATTCGTTGGCAGTGCTGGCACCCTGCTCGGTCACCCCGTCGACATGCTCCGCGGTCAGGTAGTACGGGTCGCCGGTCCCGATCGAGGTGAGGACCACGACGATCCCGACCAGGAGAACCAGCACCCCGACGGTGCCGAGAATTACGTTGCGGGTGCGAGCCCGCATCACACCACCGCCTCGTAGTAGCGCCCGAATGCCTGTCGCCTGAGAGTCTGCACCGCTGCACCGCGTTCGTTCTGATACGTCGCCGCGAGGACCGCGTTCTCGATCGCGACGTCGTGCCAGACCACGTTGTCAACGTGCTCGCTCCCGAGTTCGACCACCTCGCGATCGCGGTCGGCAAGCCAGCCCTCGAACTCGCCCCGGGTCCCAAGGTGAACGGCGAGGCGACCGGCGAAGAGTACCTCGCGGGCGGTCTCGACGACGTCGCTCGACACGTACTCGTCGTATTCCTCCGCGGATAGATCCATCGCCCTGGCCACCTCGCGGACGACCGTCTGTGCCACCGGGCCCAGTGTTTCGTACCGCTCGCGGACCGCCGCGTCACTCGTCGGCGCGAACTGCCCCTCCGTGTCCATACCGGTCCTTGGCAGGTGGCCGACTACTCCGTTTCGGACTCGTCCGCTGTCGTCTGGGCCTCTCCGCTATCGGTGTCGCCGTCCGATGTGGCCTCCTCGGTCATCTCGCGGGCCCGCCGAATCGCCTCACGGGTCGCCGCGTCGAAGTCGCCGTCGGTGTGATCTGTCGCCAGACCCTGGTCGGGCACGTCGACCGGGAGGTCGCCTTCGAGGGCCCCGCCGCTGGCGCCGCGTCGGTGATGCCCCCATCCGGAGTGGTCGGGGTCGGGGTCGGAGCCGTCCTCGCCCGTCGTGTCCTCGAAGATCTGGGGGTAGTCGGCCTCGGACGCCTGCTCGGACAGCGCCGTCGCGAGCGTGTCCTCGCCCCGGTCGGTCCAGTCGGGGACGTGTTCCTCCAGCCAGGCCTCGTGGTCTCCACCGCGAGCGATGGCGGTGATCGCGAGGTGGTTGGCGAGGTGGCCGGCGTCTGCCTGGGGGTCGCCGCAGACCGGACAGGCGTATCCCATGCGTGGATGCTGGCCCGGGACGTGCTTCAGGCTTGGCTTCGAAGAGTCTCTATTCGCAGGAAAACCAGCCCGGTTCGGGCGACGAACGAGGTAAAGCGGAGGCCGATCAGGGCTGGCGCCGCTGCAGGAGGGCCAGGGCGAGCAGGACGGCGAAGAGCAGGCCCAGCAGGGCCAGGCCGAACCAGCCGCCGTTTCCGTCGTTCGGCGGCGCGTCCGCGGCCGGGTCGTCGACTGCAGGCAAGGTAGTGATCTGGTCGTCGGTCCGGTCACCTGCCGGATCCTCCGTCGGGCCCTCGGACGAGAACTTATGGGGCCCCGTGGTGCCTGCTCGCCCGGTCGTCCGCCTCCGAGTCGGACTGCAGCGGACCAGTTCGTTCGCCGGCGTGATCGATGTCCCAGACGTGTCGCCGTCGCCAGTCCGTTCGCAGGAGGGCTGGGGCGTACCCAGGTAGCGCCTCGGCGGACTGCCGGCCCCGTCGGGGCGCTGGCAGTGGAGCCCGTCGAGGCGCTGGCAGTGGAGCCCGTCGGGGCGCTGGCAGTGGGGCCCGTCGGGGCGCTGGCAGTGGGGCCCGTCGGGGCGCTGGCAGTGGGGCCCGTCGGGGCGGGGGAGCGGGCATCCTCCCCGCACGGAGACGAGCGGATGCCCGAATCCGGTCCCGGATGGTGAGCCATAGAAGTCGGGCCCGTTCTCAACTGGTGGCTGCTCTACGGCCCGCTGTTGTGAGTGGGGCTACCCCTTGCCGACCTCCTCCTACCCGACAGCGGCGACGGCGCCGCCGGAATCGCGATCCCGCGAGCGGTGATCGTCCTCGCTGTCCCAGTCTTCTGGATCGGCCACCTGACCTTCGGAGTGCTCGCGCTGGCAATCGGGGTCGGCGTCACGCTCGGGCTCTCGTACCTGGCCGGCCGGGACGGGGTCGACGTCTCGAGGCGTGGAGTCCTCGAGATAGTCGCGGTCTTCACCGTGGCCTACCTTCCGATCGTCCTCGCCCAGGCGGCGAGTTCGGGCATCGACCCGGTCCAGAGCGAGCGGTTCCTCGACTTCGGGCTGTTCCGGGCCGTCCTCCGGGCCGACGTCCTTCCTCCCGAGGACATCTGGTTCGCCGGGACTCGCGTCCCGTACTACTACGGTGGCCACTTCGTCGCCGCCGTGTTCGCCAAATTTGCGGGGACGCCAGGGCGGTACGCCTACACACCAGCGCTCGCGGGGTTCTTCGCAATGGAGGTAGCCGCAGTCTCCGCGCTCTCGGGAGCGGTCGCCAGCGATCTCGGCGTGTCACCCCGGCGGGCGGCCCTCCTCGACGCCGAGGCCGTGGTCTACGTCCACATCGGCCCCCGCGAGCGCAACCGGTACGAGGTCGCCCCGATCGGCGAGGACCCGGGAATCAGCGTCGTCTTCCACAACCGGGCCGTGCGCGTCTTCGCCCTGAACCGTGCTGCCCTCGATGAGTGAACCGGACCCGCCCGGCCTTGGCGGCGGACGTATCCGCCCAGTGGCTGGATCGGCGGTTTTCCCGGCGGCCAGCCCAGGTCGATGATGGCCCGGATGGGAACGGTCGACGGGGTACCAGATTCAAGTCCGCTCGGACGCAGGTCTCCGCATGGACCTCGCCATCCTCGCCCACAAGCAGTTCCCCCACCGGGCCAAGACCGGGATTGGCCTCTGCCGCTACACCGACGACGAGGTCGTCGCCCTCCTCGACCGGGACCACGCGGGCGACCGGGTGGCCGACCACGTCGCGGACGCGGGCCCCGATGGGCGAGCTCAGGACGCCCCCATCGTCGCCTCGATGGCCGACGCGCCCGACTGTGATGCCCTCGTTGTCGGCATCTCGCCCATCGGCGGCGGCTTCGAGGAGTCCTGGCGACCGGACGTCCGGACGGCCCTGGAACGGGGCTGTGACGTCGTCGCTGGCCTGCACTACCTCCTCGGCGAGGACGAAGAGTTCGCAAGGCTCGCCAACGAGGCCGGCGCAACCATCCGGGACGTTCGCGAGCCACCCGTGGACCTCACTGTCGCCGAGGGAAACGCGGGCGAGGTCGACGCCACGGTCGTGTTGACGGTGGGGACCGACTGTTCGACGGGCAAGATGACCGCCAGCTTCGAACTCCGGAATGCAGCCCGCGAGCGGGGGCTGGCCGCCGACGTCGTCCCGACGGGCCAGACCGGGATCATGATCGATGGCACCGGGATCGCCGTCGACCGGGTGATCTCGGACTTCGCCGCCGGTGCAATCGAACGCATGATCCGGGCCCGGGGTGACCGCGACCTCCTCGTCGTCGAGGGCCAGGGCGCCATCGGCCACCCGGCCTACTCCGGCGTGACGACGAGTATCCTCCACGGCGCACAACCCGACGGCCTGGTCCTCTGTCACGAGCACGGCCGCGAGGCGATCCACGGCTACGAGGAGTTCGCCATCCCGCCACTCCCCCGGCTCGTGGCACTCTACGTAGACCTCGCAGCACCGGTCTCGGACGCTCCCGTCCGGGCCGGCATGCTCGACACCAGCGGACTCGATCGTGATTCGACCGCGCGGAGGGCCCTCGACGAGTACGGAGAGGACATCGACGTGCCCGCCACGGACCCGGTCAGGTTCGACGCAGGCGAGGTACTCGACGCGGTCCTCGGGAGGGGAGCGACGTGAGTCCCGACCCGGTCGACGGTCCAGGTGACGTGCCACCCGACGTTCCCGATCGCATCGAACACACGGTCCTGGGCCCCCGGACGACCTGGGATGACGTCAGCGAGGTGCTCGACGCCGCCATCCGGGAGGGCATGCGGGCCTGCGTCCCGCCCTGCCACCTCCCGGACGCTGTCGACTACGCGCTGAGCCTCGACGTCGCGACCGTCCTGGCCTTCCCGCATGGCCAGGCCACGACCGAGACGAAGGCGGCGGCCGCGCGCCAGGCCTACGAGGTCGGTGCCGCCGAGATCGATCTGGTCGCGAACGCTGGACTGCTTGCGAGTGGGGACGAGGAGGCCTACGAAACGGATCTCGCCGAGACGATCGCGGCGGTTCCGGTGCCGGTGAAGGTCATCGTCGAGGCGCCGCTCCTCGAGGAGGCGGAACTCCGCCGGGCCTGCGAGCGGGCGATTGCCGCCGACGCGGCGTTCCTCAAGACCGCGACGGGATTCGCGGACGGGGGCGCTACCGTCGAGGACGTGGCGACGATGAGCGACTACGGACCGGTAAAGGCCAGCGGCGGCATCGGATCCTGGGAGGAGGCCGGGGCGATGTTCCGGGCCGGGGCTGATCGGATCGGGGCCTCCAGCGGCGACGTGATCGTCGCCGAGTATCGTGAAGCGGCCGGGAGTCGGGGGTCGGGCGCGGGGCAGTAGCGTGTCCGGGGATCGATTAATCCGGACGCGGGTCCGAGGGTCGATTAATCCGGACGCGGGTCCGAGGGTCGATTAATCCGGACGCCCTCGGCCCGCTCTCGTGTGTCGTGACCGCGATCGCATACAGCCCGAAAGCCCTCGGCCCGCTCGCAGGAGTATCGGAAACCGCAATCGCAACCGCTCAGAAAGCCCTCGGCCCGCTCAGAGACACACCAGCGGGCTTCGCCCTTTCATACCACCAGGGATCCGGATTCCGAGCACGTCTGGGCATCCGGAATCTACCCAGCTACTTGCAAATTTTCACCCCTGGCGGACTGAAAGGGCGAACCTCGCTCGCGCTTTGTGTAGTCGCTCTGCAGGCACTATCGAGCGACCGGAGGGAGCGAGATATCCTGCAGAGCGACCGCGAGCGAGGTGAGGGCTTTCTGGCTGTTCGCGGCAGCTGTCAGGTTTCCGTTCGAGAGCGAGGTGAGGGCTTTCTGGCTGTCTGCGGTTGCGGTCATAGCTCCAGCAACTCCAGCGGCCGCGGTCAGAACGACCGAAGGTAATGCGGGCCCCCACCAGAACCAGCACCACACCGCACCACCTATCCAGCCGATCGACCGGACACAGCGATGGCGGGTTGCGAAGTGGTAGCCGCTGCTGACTCGTTCGTGATCCGTTCGGGGACGTAGGACCGGTCGACCTGGGTGGCGAGCAGGCTGTCGACGGGGGCGTAGTCGTCGGTCAACAGCGGCGCGGAACCAGTGCGAACGTCCACCGTATACCGCCGGATCTCGTCGGCGAGGTCCAGCCCGATCCGACGACGCGCGTTCCGGGCCAGAAAATCGTCCTCGGTCAGCCGCTCGGCGTCGACCGTTGCGAGCAACTCGATGTTCTGGAGGCCCACGGCGTCGCGGGTCGGGAAGCTGTAGACCTGCGGGAAGGCCTGGGCCATGGTGCGGTACTGGGCGCGGTAGAACGCCCCGTCGGCTCCCTTCGTCGAGGAGATGATGTTCGCCACCACCACGCCGTCCTCGTCCAGTCGCTCGCGCACCAGGGTCAGGAACTCGACGGTCGTCAGGTGGTAGGGAACCTGCGTCGACCGGAAGGCGTCGAGGACGACCACGTCGTAGGTCCGGGTGGTCTCCCGGAGGAAGACCCGCCCGTCGGTCGTGTGGATCCGCAGCCGGTCGGATTCCTCGACCCCGAAGTAGGTCTTCGCCGCGCGGACCACGGCCGGATCGAGTTCGACGACGTCGACGGTGACGTCGGGGTACGCCGCGCGGTAGCGCTTGGGGCTGGAGAAGCCCCCGCCGCCGATGAACAGGACCCGATCCACGTCGTCGAGGTCCTCGACGGCCAGCAGGGGTAGGTGGAGGTACGACGAGTAGTCGAAGACGTACCGATCGGGATCATCGAGGTCCATCGCGCTCTGGGGGCCGCCGTCGAGGTACATCGTGCGAACGCTGCCCTCGTCGGCGATCCGGAGGTGCTGGTAGGGGGTCTCGGTGTCCTGAACGACGTCGCCCCCGGGCAGCCCCAGAAAGAGGGTGAGACCGGCGACGAGCCCGAGGCCGACGAAGGCTGCGCCCGCGAAGACGGCGACCGAGCCCCGGGGAGCAACGACGACCGCGCTGGCGACCAGAAGGAGGCCGAACCCGGCCTCGATGACGGGGAGCCCGACGGCCGGGACGAGGACGAACGTGGTGCCAAAGGCGCCGAGGATGCTCCCGGCGGTGCCGAGTGCGTAGACCCGCCCGGAGGCGTCGCCCGTGCTCCGGGCCTCGACGAGTTCGGCCCCGAAGGGGCTCACGAAGCCCAGGAGCACCGTCGGCGGGCCGAAGAGGAGCGTGACCGGGAGGAGGGGGGCGAACCTGGCCGGCAGACCGACGTCGGCGACGGCCGCGACGACGGCCTCGCCAGCGACGACGAGGATCGCCACATAGGCGGCCGCGAAAAGGAGCGACGCCGAGAGCGTGGTTCGCGATGCGTGGGTGCCGGCTCGACGACCGGCGATCCAGTACCCGATCGCGAGGGCGGCGAGGAAGACCCCGATGACGCTACCCCAGACGAAGACGCTGCTCCCGAAGGTGGCCGCCACCAGCCGGCCGGCCACAATCTCGAGGCCCATGCTGGCCACGCCGGAGACGACCACCGCGAATTCGACCCGGCCGAAACCGCGCGGTGAGGGCGGGCTGGAGGACACGGCACTCGGTAGACGCCCCGTCGGCAAACCCTGTTCGGTCCGGGAGCGGCTCTCTCCGGGTGGGCGAGGGACCCGACATGCCACACGAGCGATCGGTGCCAGCCGCACCGAGGGGCGCCACCCGGACGGGACAACACAAGCGTTTTCTCCCGCGCAGACCCGGGTCCAACCGATGACCGACTACACCGCCACCGTCACGGTCCGGCTGAAGGAGGGGGTGCTCGATCCCGAGGCCGAGACCACCCAGCGGGCGCTCGAACGCCTGGGCTTCGACCTCGCCGACCTCCGGTCGGCCGACCAGTTCGAGATCGACCTCGATGCGGCCGACGAAGCGGGGGCCACCGAGCGCGCCAGCGAGATGGCAGAGCGGTTGCTCGCCAACCCGACGATCCACGACTACGACGTCAGCGTGGTCGAAGCCGAATCATGACGGTCGCCGTCGTCCAGTTCGGCGGCAGCAACTGCGACCGGGATACGGTCCTTGCCCTCGAGGCGGTCGGCGTCGACGCCCACCTCGTCTGGCACGAGGACGGCCTCCCGGCCGAGGTCGACGGAATCGTCCTCCCCGGCGGCTTCTCCTACGGCGACTACCTCCGCGCCGGGGCGATGGCCGCCCGCGCCCCGATCATGGACGACGTGGCGTCCGCCGCCGCGGCGGGGACGCCGGTGCTCGGGATCTGCAACGGCGCCCAGATCGGCGCCGAGGCCTCGCTGACGCCCGGCGCCTTCACCACCAACGAGAGCGCCCGGTTCCAGTGCGAGCACGTCTTCTGCCGGGTGGAAAACGCCGACACCCCCTGGACAGTTCCCTACGAGGAGGGCGAGGTGGTGGAGTTGCCCATCGCCCACGCCGAGGGGCGGTTCGAGATCGACGCGCAGGCCCTCGAGCGCCTGGAAGCCGAGGACCGGATACTCCTGCGGTACTGCGACGAGTCTGGCGCGGTCTCGGAGGACGCCAACCCCAACGGCTCTCGCCACGCCGTCGCAGGCGTGACTGGCGACGCTGGCGATCACGTGGCCGTGATGATGCCCCACCCCGAGCGCGTCTCGCTGTCGGACATCGACGGCGTGCAGGGACGGGGTGTGCTCCGGGCGTTTGCCCGATAACGTCCCGGGGAGATGCCTGGCAGGGTCTCCTGGCACCGCCGGAGCGACAGTCCAGATTCGAGCAGCGTGAACGCGGCCATCCGTTCGCCTTCCTCCCTCGCGTTCCAACCCCTCCCGCATCCCCGAATCGTTTGCGCCTCGATCCCGGCCGGAGGGACTATTGGGCCTCGTACCTGTCGCCACCGCCACTGGCCCCTGCGCCGCCTGCCTCCCGATCGACCTCGACCCCGTAGTGGGTGTCCGGGAGATCCGCGATTCCCGAGGGCTCGGAGGTGAAGGGGTACATGGCGGCCGTCCGCTCGGCCACCGTCGAGAGGCGGACGATGTAGGCCGCCAGGATGACGATGGGCGCGAACCCGAACACGACGATTGCGGGGACGACGATCTGGAGCACGCTGGTCGCGGGTTCGCTCCCGGCTGGCGCCGTGAACGCCAGCATGAGCAGGACCGAAAGCAACTGGACGGGGAGCCCGATGTAGAGCAGCATCCGGGAGAGGGAGGCCAGTTCCGACTGGATGAAGACGGTCTTGAATAAGCGGCGGGCGACATCGAGTTGCTCCAGGCTCCGGTTCACGTCCGCGAGCAAATCCTCGGTGTCGGGAGCGAGTCCCGCGGCGTGTTCGGACTCCAGGTGGTAGGTGAGGTAGATGAAGGAGGCGTAGCTCTCGTTGAGCATCTCGAAGAGGGCGGCCTGGACCCCCCGGGTACCCCGTTCGAGCCGGTCGAGGACGGACCTACAGTGCCCTTCGAGAGCGCCCGAGAGCGCCAGCAGTTCCTCCTGTGCGGCCTCGTCCGTCGTCTCGGGGATCGCCCGCTCGAGGTCGCGGACCTGCCGACCGAGGGTGTGAAAGAGGACGATCAGGAAGCCCGCCTGCGTGATCGGCAGCACCTCCCGGCGGGAGGTCGCACTGACCTCGCGGCGGTAGCCGAGCATCTCGTCCATCCTGGACCTGATCTCGTCGGGCGACTCCAGGTGACGGGAGAGGACGAACTGGTTCAGCGAGATGACGATGCTGATGAGGACAAAGTTCCCGCTGATGAGGGCGAAGACGAGGAACTCGATGGGCGTGCTCCGGACCAGGGGAGCGAGGCCCGAGAACACGAGGCCGAGGACGACCGCCGCCACGACCAGGAGCACGGCGGCACTCACGAGGAGCCGGTTCCCGGTGAGCAAGAGCCACTCCTGGACCCGTGTGAGGGTATTCGGCCACCGGGCCGGAGCGAGACGGACCAGCGGTCCGAGAAGAGAACGACGCATTCGCCCGGACGCTCGACCGGGCGTGGCAAAACTCTTCCGTGGGATGCTTGCTACCCCATCCCCGGTCCGAGTTCCACCAGTTGTCTCCGCTCCATCGTCGACGATTGCAGGGCGGATACTTCAGGAGCCCCAGGGAGGTGATTCGCCGCGTCTCCGCGTAGCCTGTGTAACTCGGAACGGTCCTCTGGGGACAGTTCTGAAAATCGGATCTTGTGTAGACGGTCGGAATCGACCGATAGAAGCCTTCTACCGCAACCAGCCAGAAGGCTTTCATCCGGCTCTCGAAGGACAACTCGACCGCGACCGCAGCCAGCCAGAAAGCCCTCACCTCGCTCGCGGCCGCTGCTCGGGATATCCTCGCTCACTCCGTTCGCTCGGATAGTGCCCGAGCAGCGACTAAACAAGCGCGAGCGAGGTTCGCCCTTTCAGTCCGCCAGGGGTGGGA
>JAZKTI010000074.1:0-10747 GCA_036625635.1 Haloarculaceae archaeon | reverse complement strand
GGTGGGGCATTCTTTGCGGTTTTCGTTTTGCAGTGGACGAGTGCAAACCCCCCCCCCCACCCGCGCAGCTCGCGGGTCTGGGGTGAGCGCTCGGGCGCTGTTCCAGCTCGAGCGATAGCCCTATTCTTCCCCAGCGGGGAGGAGCGAGGGAGCAGTTTCAGGACCCCCGCCCGCCTCTGTCGACCCGACCCAATGCTCAATATCGATGGTAGCGAAGGGGGTGGGCAGCTACTCAGAACGGCCCTGAGCCTGGCTGCGATCACGGAGACGGCCTTTCGGATCGAGGAGATCAGGGGGTCCCGCCCCAACCCGGGGCTTCGTCCCCAGCACCTGGCGGCGGTGGAACTCGTCGCGACGCTGGCCGACGCCGAGGTCGACGGCGCGGAACTCGGCGCTGACTCGCTCACCTTCGAGCCGGGCGAGGCCTGGACTACCGACATCGAGGTGTCCGTGGGGACCGCCGGGAGCGTGACGCTCCTGTTCGACGCGGTCCTCCCGGTCGCTGTATCCCTCGCAGAACCCGTGAGGGTTACGGCGACCGGCGGGACGAACGTGAAGTGGTCTCCGACCGTCGAGTACCTCCGACGAGTCAAACTCCCGCTACTCGCCCGATTCGGGCTCGATGCCGAGGTGCACCTCGCGCGGACGGGCTTCTACCCCGAAGGCGGGGGCGAGGCGACCCTCCGGACGACCCCCTCGTCGCTGTCTCCAATTTCTCTCACGGGCCGGGGTAACCTCGACGTGGTGGAAGTGGATTCCATCGCCGCCGAGTCCCTGGCCGACCAGGAGGTCGCCGAGCGGCAGGCCGACCGCGCCGAAGAGCTGCTCGTCGCGGCCGACCTCCCCGCCGCGCTCGAGCGCGTCGACACCGTCGAGAGCGACTGTCCGGGTTCCTCGTTGCTCCTCCGGGGCGTCTACGCCGAGACGTTGCTGGGTGTGGACGAACTCGGCGAACCGGGCCGTCCCTCCGAGGAGGTGGCCGAGCGGGCCGTCGAGGCCTTCGAGCGTGTCCACGCTGCCCCGGGTGCCGTCGATTACCACATGGCCGACCAGCTCGTTATCTTCCTCGCTCTGGCCGGCGGTGAGGTTCGGATTCCCGGCGTGACCGACCACGTCGAGACGAACCTCGAGGTCGTCCGACAGTTCGGCAGCGACCTCTCGCTAACAGAGGGAGACGGCGAGGCCCCGACGCTCCGGGCCACGCCGCTGTGAGGTCGCAGGTCGCTTGCCAGACTGGGCGCGCCCCGACACTACGCCGTCGTCGGGGGTAGCCGTCGACCCGTCGACGCTAGCGAATGTCAATCCCACACACCTCGATCCCACAGCCGCCAGCCATCCTCCCATCCTAAGATCGGCCGGCATGGGGAGCGTCCGCCACGCGGATCGGCCGGCATGGGGAGCGTCCGCCACGCGGATCGGCCACCTCGGGGATTCCACGGGCGCGGGCTTTTGGCCATCCCCCACAGAAGTACCCCGAGATGCACGACCACCGGCTCGCCCAGGATCGATTGCTGGCAGTCGATCCGACGACATCCTTTTCCGAGCACACTCCCTGATCCGACGTATCGTGAATCGGGACTCCCAGTCTGTCATCGGGAATCGACAGGATATCGCCGGATCGCCGGCAAGGGATCTCGCCCTGGATTGCATCGCGGCGGGGATTCGTGCGACGCACCCGGAGGTCAGCATCCGGAACGCACTTTCGGTTAGTGACTCGATAGTCGCCGTGGCGGGCGACGAGTACGATCGCTCGGCGTACGATCGGCTCGTCGTCCTCGGTGGCGGCAACGCTGCTGGTACCGCTGCGAGCGCCCTCGAGGGGGTGCTGGGCGACGCTATCGACGACGGTGCGGTCGTCACCGACAACCCTGTAGAGACGGAGGACATCAGAATGGGGGCTGGTGACCACCCGCTGCCGAGTCAACAGGGCGTCGACAGTACGCTCGACCTCCTCGCCCTCGCCGACGACGTCGGGGCGAACGATCTCGTCATCACCCTGATTACCGGTGGCGGGAGTGCACTCCTCGCCGCGCCGGACGGACTCGAGGTCGACGACCAGCGGGATGTCACGGAATCGCTACTGGAGTCCGGCGCAACGATCCACGAGATCAACGCCGTTCGCAAGCATCTCTCTGAGATAAAGGGGGGACGACTCGCGCGGAGACTGGCACCGGCGACGGTTATCGGCCTCCTCTGGAGCGACGTTGTCGGCGACGATCCGTCCGTCATCGCGAGCGGACCGCTCTCTCCCGATCCGTCAACGTACGCGGACGCAGAGGCCGTACTCGACGGCTACGACATCGACGTGCCGACGGCCGTCCGGGAACGCCTCCGGGCGGGCGAGGCAGGCGAGTTGGAGGAGACTCCCGCTTCCAATGCCCCGGCGTTCGACAGGGTACACACCTACATTGTCGCCAGCAACGGGACCGCGACGACCGCCGCAGGCAAGACAGCGGACCAACGTGGGTTCACCCCGCATATACTCGGTTCCAGGATTCGCGGGCGAGCGCGGGAGGTCGCGAAGGTCCTCGTCGGCATCGCGGAGGCGGTGCGAGCGACCGGGCAGCCGGTCGAGGCCCCCGCAGTTCTCATTTCCGGTGGCGAGACAACGGTACGCATCTCTGGAGACGGCACCGGTGGGCCGAACCACGAACTCGCAACGAGCGCCGCCCTCGAACTCGATGCCGAGGACATCACGGTCGCTGCCGTCGATACAGATGGGATCGACGGAAACGCCAGCGCGGCCGGCGGGATTGTGACGGCCGAGACCGCCTCGGATCGGGCCGCTGCCCACGAGGCTCTCGCAAACAACGATACGGGACCCCACTTGGCGGACGTCGGTGCCGCCATCAGGACGGGGCCGACGGAGACGAACGTCAACGATCTCCACGTGATCGTCGTCGCGGACCCCGAGGCCTCCCCCTAAGCCACGTCGGCAGGACGGATCCTCCGGACACGCCGCTCCGAGACCCGTTGGTCGTCAGTGGACCCAGTATCTGAGCGCGACCATCAGCGACCCCGACGGTGGGTCGGACTGGATCGCTGCTCGGGTCCTCCGTCCCCTTCTCTGGCGTTATCGGTTCACTCGCCTAGGCCGTTTCCCGGCGTCAGGTATCGGCCAGGCGGAAAGCGGCCACGTGCACAACGCCTTGCTATTCGTCGCTGTCGGCAGGGGGAACGACGTGGACGGGCACGGTTGCGTGCGTCACGACGTAGTTTGTGACACTTCCCAGGAGGCGACGCGGGAGCCCACCCCGGCCCCGGCTCCCCATGACGATCAGGTCGACATCGTGGTCGTCGACGTACTCGAGGATGCGGGCTCCGGGGCGGCCGATTTCGACGTCGGTGGTCACGGGAACGCCTGCGTCCGTGGCGGCCGTTTCGAGACGGTCGACGTACGCTTCGCCCTGCTCCCGGAGCGGTTCGACGGCACTCTGGATCGAGGTGTCGTAGACCCGGGAATTTACGACGCTGATGACCCGCACGTCGGCGTCGTAGCGGGTCGCGAGGTCGACTGCGTGGTCGATCGCCGCCTCGGCCGTGGGACTTCCGTCAGTCGGGACGACGATGCGGTCGTACATACCCGCACGACGGCGCGGACGGAAATGAAGGTTCGTCCGAATCCGGAGGCGGGAGGAAAAAATCCTCCCATACTTGCGAAGCTTGCATGCCAGCACGAATTTGGGGAAGTCCCACCCAACACGGAGAGAAAGGGGCTGGATCACCGACTCCGAATACCGGGCCGGGTGACAAGGGGCTTGTGCAAGCCTTCGAAATCCGTCAATAGAGGCGATCTACCGCAACTAGCCAGAAAGCCCTTACCTGCGTGCCGGGACAGCTGCCACACGGCCCGAGGGCTTTCGAGCCGGTCCGAGTTCGAGCACTCTCGCTTCTGATTTTTAGCGTGTAAACGACGCCAGCGTTGACCCTTGCGGATGGAAAGAACCGGCTGACCCGACCCGTCAAGAATGGTAACCAGTAGGTGGATCGAGGCGTGGACTGGATCGAGGCGTGGACTCGAATGGTTACGATACCGCCATCGAACCCAGATCCGAGTCCGGGTCAATGCATCCGTAATTCGAGTCAATTGACTCGTTTTGCATGAATGGCCAAACAACTCACAGACCGCCAACATCAGGACCACGGAGTTACCTCGACCACCGTCCCAATCCTAATTACCGACCGAGACAAATTATAGGTAATGTCGACAGGCCACGACATCTTTCGGCAAACGCTGTCGGAAAGGGGTCTCGAAACGGTCCAGGTAACGCCCGAGGAGGTAGGTACTGCCATCGAGGAGTTCGTGGTCGGAGACGAGGCCGTTGGGATCCCCGGTGAGGACTGGCCGGACTCGCTCCCGGCGTCGGTGGACTGGAATCCGACGCCAGCGGCACTTCGGTCGGCGAAGACGGGGGTGACCCCAGCCGAGTTCGCCATCGCGGACTACGGGTCGCTGGTCCTCCCCACGGCACCCCCGGCCTGCGAACTCGTCAGTCTCTACGTCGATCGCCACGTGGCGGTCCTGGATAGATCCGACGTGGTCCCGGATATGAAGGCGGCCTTCGAGCGCCTGGACGGGGCAATCGCCGAAGACTACAGCGACGCCATCATCGCGACCGGGCCGAGCGCGACGGCGGACATGGGCGAACTCGTGGAGGGGGCCCACGGTCCCAGCGAGGTTCGCCTGGTCCAGGTGGAGGACTGACCCGTGGCACGAGCCGACCGCCTGCGGGACCTCATGGCCACGGAAGGGGAGTCCGTCCGGACCAACACGCAGGGATTCAACCGGGGCAGATACGAGTCGGTCGCGAAACTCGAGGACTACGAGGCGCTCAAGTCCGAGGCCCGAGCCATCAAGGAGGACGCCATCGAGCGCCTACCAGCGCTCATCGAGGACCTCCGGGAAGCGGTCGAGGCCAACGGAGGTTCCGTCTACCTCGCCGACGACGAGGCGGACGCGACCCGGTACATCCGCAAGGTGGTCGGTGCCGGTGAGGCAGACGTTCTCGGGGCCGGTGAGGGCGACGTGGTCGATGCCGGTGAGGCCGACGTGGTCGAGGCTGATGAGGGCGACGTGGTCGAGGCTGGTGAGGATGACGAGTCGACGGCCCGGCGGACGGTCGTCAAGAGCAAGTCGATGACCACGGAGGAGATCGACGTCAACGAGGCCCTCGAGGCTGACGGGCACGACGTCGTCGAGACCGACCTGGGCGAGTGGGTCCTCCAGGTCGCCGATGAGGCCCCCTCCCACATCGTGGCCCCCGCGATCCACAAGTCCAGGCAGGGGATCGCCGACCTGTTCAACGAGGTCTTCGATCCGGACGAACCCCTCGAGACGGCGGCCGAACTGACGGCCTTCGCACGCGAGCACCTCGGCGAACGGCTGCTCGAGGCGGACGTCAGCATGACCGGCGCGAACTTCATCACCGCCGACACCGGGACAATGGCCCTGGTCACGAGCGAGGGGAACGCCCGGAAGACGATCGCCTCTTCGGACACACACATCGCGGTGGCCGGCGTCGAGAAGGTCGTCCCCTCGGTCGCGGACCTCCAGCCCTTCGTCGAACTCATCGGCCGCTCGGGCACCGGCCAGGACATCACCTCCTACGTGTCCCTCTACACGCCCCCGGTGAGCGTCCCGACGGTCGACTTCGAGGACGACGAGACGCCGCTGAAGCAGGTCGAGCCAGACGGCGAGTTCCACCTCGTCCTCATCGACAACGGTCGGATGGCGATGCGGGAGGACGAGGACCTCGCGGAGACGCTGTACTGCATCCGGTGTTCGGCCTGCTCGAACGTCTGTGCGAACTTCCAGCAGGTCGGCGGGCACGCCTTCGGCGGCGAGACCTACTCCGGGGGAATCGCGACCGGGTGGGAGGCCGGAATCGAGGGGCTGGACGTGGCCGGCGAGTTCAACGACCTCTGTACCGGCTGCAGTCGGTGCGTGGAGGCCTGTCCGGTGGGCATCGACATCCCCTGGATCAACACCGTCGTCCGCGACCGGGTCAACGGCGAGGCCGACACCGACTTCGACTTCCTTGTCGACGGCCTCACGCCCGACGCCGAGGCGGAGAGCCCCCCGCTCCAGAAGCGGTTTTTCGGCAACTTCTCGACCGTGGCCCGACTCGCCTCGGCGACGGCCCCGCTCTCGAACTGGCTGGCGAGACGGCGGCTCACTCGCGTCGCGATGGAGCGGACGCTCGGGATCGATGCCCGGCGGGACCTGCCAGACTTCCGCCGCGAGACCCTCGTCGACTGGGCCGCCTCGCGGTCGGTTGCCGTGGACAACCCGCGCCGGCGTGCGGTCCTCTACCCCGACCTCTACACCAACCACGTCCAGGTCGATCGCGGGAAGGCGGCCGTCCGGGTTCTCGAAGCCCTCGGGGTCGACGTGGTCGTCCCCGAGGTAACCTCGAGCGGTCGTGCCCCGCTATCCCAGGGGATGGTCGAAACGGCGCGGTCCCACGCCCGGGCTGTCGCCGAGGACCTCGAGCCCCACCTGGCGGACGGCCGCGACGTGGTGGTCGTCGAACCGAGCGACCTGGCGATGTTCGACCGCGAGTACGAACGCCTCCTTCCTGCGGGGGCCCACGAGGATCTCGCCGAGGCCAGCTACGAGGTCATGGAGTACGTGTTTGGGCTGCTCGAGAACGGTGCCGAGGCCGGGGCCATCCGGGCTGGCGGGGAGAAGGAGCCGGGGACGGACCAGGAGGATGGCAGGCAAGAGGCGGTGGTGGGTACGGATATTGCCTATCACAGTCACTGCCAGCAACGCACACTCGGGCTGGAGGGCCACACGGTGACCGTCCTCGAGCAATGCGGGCACGACGTCGTGACGTCCGAGGTGGAGTGCTGTGGCATGGCGGGGAGTTTCGGCTACAAGTCCCAGTACTACGACGTGTCGATGGCCGTTGGGAACGACCTCCACGAGCAGTTCCTCCGCCCGGAGACGACCGACCGGACCGTCGTCGCGAGCGGGACGTCCTGTCTCGAACAATTAGAGGACCTGCTCGACCGACCGGTGACCCATCCGGTCCAGCTCCTCGACCCGAAGGCGACCCATCTCTAGGCGTAGAAGACTCCCGAACGACGGTTGGTTCCGGTCACAGTTGCTAGCAGAGCCCCCAGAGCAAATACCGGCCGGCAAACGAGGGCGAACGAGTTGCGCTCCCAAAGCTAAGTCAGCTCGTGGCGCATAAATCCTAAAAATTCGTATTATTTAATTTTGCCAATGTTTCCTGTTTCCCTATTTTAACCGAGTATATTTATTATCGAAAATATCTCCGGTGGCGATGCCGGTGGGTGGTACCGCGCTTCAGTCGAAGGATCGCCCGGACGGCCCTGACCTGCTCTACCGCGAGTAAACTGGCTCGATTGGGTTCGTCACGACCTGATTCCTCAGGCGATACAGCGGGTCGAATCGGTCTGAGAGCAGGCCGCAGCCGTTCCTGGCGTCGATTACAGTGACTTTTTTCGCGGGATGCCGACGTTTGCCAGGGTTACAATCCGGATGAGGGGCATCCAAACGGGCGATGGGAATGTTCGCCAGCAGAATCGTTGGGCCGATTCCTGCCTCCGAGAGGAGAATTGAGGGCAGCAACTCGAGTTTCTGACGGCTTGTGGGCCGACCGCCCGGTCGCGAATGGCCCCGCATCGATCCCTGGAGTGAGGTGCACTGTGCTTGGGGCCGAAATACTTTCGTCGTATCGTATATTTATATATATTCGATCTAATATGAAAAAGGCTTATTAATCGATATAATAGATAACTAGCGTCCGAGTCGGTTCCCTCCCCCCTCACAGGGGCCCCGAGGACCTCCAGTCGGACCCAGGACTGCACACCTGCGTCGAGGCTATCTACGTGCGATTTCTCCCGCAGGATCAGGGCAGTGTGGTCGAGGGAGCCATTTCCACGTCAACTGAGGTCCCTCCCCGTCCCGGGTCTCCCGACGAAAGTTCACACATCCGATAGATTGTTTTTCGAGACTGAAGTCTTGGTTTCCAAATAGACAATCTTAATATGCGAAAGACCCATTTTCCGCATATGAACGGGTCCAGCAAGGACTGGTGGCCGAATCAGTTGCGAGTGGATATCCTCGATCAGAACGCCCGCGACATCGATCCGATGGCCGAGGAGTTCGACTACGCCGAGGAGTTCCAACAACTCGACCTCGAGGCCGTGAAAGCGGACATCGAGGAGGTCATGACGAACTCTCAGGACTGGTGGCCGGCGGACTACGGCCACTACGGGCCGCTCTTCATCCGGATGGCATGGCACAGCGCCGGCACGTACCGGACCCCCGACGGCCGCGGCGGCGCCGCCGGCGGTCGACAGCGCTTCGCGCCGATCAACAGCTGGCCCGACAACGCGAACCTCGACAAGGCACGCAGGCTGCTCTGGCCGGTCAAACAGAAGTATGGCCGCAAACTCTCCTGGGCCGACCTGCTAATCCTCGCGGGGAACTGCGCCCTGGAGTCGATGGGATTCGACACCTTCGGCTTCGCCGGCGGCCGCGAGGACGCCTTCGCGCCGGACGAGTCTGCCTACTGGGGGCCCGAGAACGAGATGGAAGCCTCCGACCGGTTCTCCGACGATGGCCAACTCGAGGAGCCACTCGGTGCCACCGTCATGGGGCTCATTTACGTGAATCCCGAGGGGCCCGACGGCGAGCCGGACCCCGTCGCATCCGCCGAGAACATCCGGGAGTCCTTCGACCGGATGGCGATGAACGACGAGGAAACGGTCGCTCTGGTCGCCGGCGGCCACACGTTCGGGAAGGTCCACGGCGCCGACTCAACCGACAACCTTGGCCCCGAGCCCGAAGCGGCACCCATCGAGCAGCAGGGCCTCGGCTGGGAGAGCGAATACGGGTCCGGCAAGGGCCCCGACACGATCACCAGCGGCATCGAGGGGCCCTGGACCGACGCGCCGACCCAGTGGGACATGGGCTACCTCGACAATCTGTTCGACTACGAGTGGGAGCCGGAGAAGGGCCCCGGCGGCGCCTGGCAGTGGACGCCCAAGGCCGAGGAGCTGAAGGAGACCGTCCCGGACGCCCACGACCCCTCGACGAAGCGCGATCCGATGATGCTCACGACGGACATCGCGCTCAAGAAGGACCCGGACTACCGGGAGATCGCCGAGCGCTTCCACGAGAATCCCCAGGAACTCAAAGCGGCCTTCATGCGGGCCTGGTACAAGCTGACCCACCGCGACATGGGCCCGCCGTCGCGGTTCCTCGGTCCCGAGGTTCCCGACGAGGAGATGCTGTGGCAGGATCCGCTGCCGGACGTCGACTACGACCTGATCGGGGACGCGGAGGTCACAGAACTCAAGGAAGACCTCCGCGCCTCGGACCTGTCCGTCTCCGAGCTGGTGAGGACGGCCTGGGCGGCGGCCTCGACGTACCGCGACAGCGACAAGCGCGGCGGCGCGAACGGGGCCCGGATCCGCCTCGAACCCCAGCAGAGCTGGGAGGTGAACGAGCCCGATCAGCTCGCAACCGTGCTGGCGACTCTGGAAGAGATCCAGGCGGACTTCAACAGGTCCCAGTCCGACGGCACGCGGGTCTCCCTCGCCGACCTGATCGTGCTGGGGGGTAACGCGGCCGTCGAACAGGCCGCGGCGGATGCAGGGTACGACGTGGAGATTCCGTTCGATCCGGGGCGAACGGACGCCAGCCAGGCCCAGACCGACGTCGAGTCCTTCCAGGCGCTCAAGCCGACCGCGGACGGCTTCCGCAACTATCGGTCTGACGAGCTCGAGCGGCCGGCAGAGGAGGCGCTGGTGGACAGGGCCGACCTCCTGACGCTGAGTGCGCCGGAGATGACGGTGCTGGTCGGCGGGATGCGCGCGCTGGACGTGAACCACGGGGGCTCCGAACTCGGCGTCTTCACGGACCGGCCGGGGACCCTGACGAACGATTTCTTCGTGAACCTGCTCGACATGGACTACGAGTGGGAACGAGCCGCGGACTCCGACGACGTCTTCGAGGTGCGGAATCGCGACACCGGCGAACTCGTGTGGGAGGCGACCCGCGTCGACCTCATCTTCGGGTCACACTCCCGGCTGCGGGCCATCGCGGAGGTCTACGGCAGTGAGGACGGCGAGGAGCAGTTCGTGCAGGACTTCGCCGAGGCCTGGGGCAAAGTGATGGGCCTGGATCGCTTCGACCTCGAGTAAGACCGCCGAGCCAACCCCTCCGGGATCCCCCAATCTCCGGCTCGGGGGCAAGCCACGACGCGTGGATACCCCAGCCCCTCAGCCCCTCCACCCCCTCCCCCGAATGCCAGTAGCGATCGTCGCGCCGACCGACCGGAGACCGTAGAGCCCGCGATCTACAACCCTCTGTCGGTGAATCGGCCTTCCTGTTCGTAGATGTTGAGGAGTTCCTCGATGAATTCCTCCATCGTCTCGTCCTCCCGCCGGTGGTCGTCGATCCGATCGGCCAGGTCGTCCCCGAGTTCGACAGTTCGTGACATTACTGGCATTACGTGCCCCGGGCGCTAAACCATGGGGGGTCAGTTTCAGCCGGGGGCGCTGGCAGGGGGGGGGTGGGTCCGGAGTTAGAACCCCTCACTGACAAAAAGAACGACGGGAGCCCAGAGGAGATTGAGGCGCCGACGGCTGCTAGTGCTCTGTCCAATGTAAACTGTAGGGTTATGGACACCTTCTAATTTGGAGAGACCTGGGCGCTCTCGGTCCAGTGTATGTAATCGCCGCGATTGCTTTTGCCGCAACCGCAGAC
>JAZKTI010000073.1:0-10755 GCA_036625635.1 Haloarculaceae archaeon | reverse complement strand
GGATCAATGCCGGGGTCCTCGACGGGTGGCGCGCCGATGGCGAGGATGACGCCGGTATCGTCGCCGACATAGCGGTGGCCGTGGCCGACCTCGGGCCCTGCGGCCCAGAAGGCACCCGCCTCGACGGCGACGTACTCCTCCTCGCCCGAGCGCCCGAGCTTCACCGAGAACTCGCCTTCGATCACGTAAAAGAACTCTTCCTGCTCGCTGTGAGCGTGATACTGGATCTCCTCGCCCGGCTCGAAGTACCACAGCGTCGCGCGCAGTTCCTCGAGGCCGAGGTGGGCCCCCACCGGCCGGATCTCGAGGTCCGGGGGAATCTCCTCCACCTCGGAGAGGTCGGTCGTTGGGACGTCGTCTGTGTCGACAACCTCGTATTCCATACGATTTGGTGAGACACTGTGCCAGGCAAAATAGCTGGCGGGACCGAAGGTGGAGGCCCCTAGTCAGGGACGATAGGCGGGGGAAGTCAGGACGGGTAAAGGCGGGACGAAGAAGGGAAGCCAGGAGGCCCACGGGTGGGACGAAGGGGGGGGAATAGACCGCGGGTCGCGTGGCCGGCGTGCACGCGCCGGCCGGGTGCCGATCGATCGGCACGAGTCGCGCGCTGTCCTGCGTTCCCAGGGTCGTCCGCACCGGCGGTCGGCCGCTAGAGGAGGGTGGCGTCGGCGTCGAACCAGCTATCGGCCAATAGCGTGGCGGGGTCGACGACCAGGTCGTCGCCGAAGTGGACGACGCCGTCGCCGAAGAGGTGCACCCGGGGGGCGGTGATCCGACAGACCTGGTCGGCGTTGAGCGCCTCGATCTCCTCGTCGTCGAAGCCGTCTCCGCCACCGGCCAGCCGCTCTGCGTACAACCAGTCGGCACAGTCCGTCCTGACGACGAAGGCGTACTCGGCGACCTCGCCGTTCGCGAAGTGGACCGCCACGTCGTTGCGGGCGTCGCGAGCGGCCGAATCGAGGGGCGTCTCGGCCTCCTCGCCCGGCTCGCCACTGTCGTCCGGTCCGGTCGCGTCGTCCGGATCGGCCTGCTCCTCGACGGAGCCGGCGTCCTCGCGCGTCTCAGTCGACATCGACCTCCAGGCGGCCACGTGTCGTGACCGCCTCGATCAACGTGGAACCACCTGAATCCGGGCAGCTCCGGGCGGCCTCGACGGTGGATGGCCGACGGGGCGAGGTGGCGCAGGTTTCATTCGGTGTCACCGTTGAATCCATCCAGTTCCTCCTCCAATTAAGACATGATATGGTTTCTACTTAAAACTTTGGACATAGTAAAGTAGGTCGTAACATTTGTGCGAATATCTAGGTATGGGGCGTCGATTCTATCATCCACCCTACCGAGATAAATTCACATTATCTAGTGGAGAACTAGATAAGGGACGGGTGACAGAATCGCTAGACTGACTGCGGATGAGGGAGAACTGGGAGGAGGGGTCGGTATGGGTGGTGGTCCTGGGGGGGTGGGGTAGGACCTGTGAGGGGGCTCGGGAGATGGAGCGCGTCCATCTACACCTCGAAGCCGGCGGAGCGATCAGACGATTTCGTGACTTCGGGTGAACTCCCGCCAGTGCCGCACTGCCCAGAAGATGATGCCCGTCGAGATGAGCCCGGCCGCGAGCAGGTAGACCGAGAGGTTCGATAGCATCCGGTCGGGTTTGCGGACGCTGAAGTACAATCCCTCGACGCCGAGTGTGATCAGGACGAACGCGACGAGGCCAACGGCGAGGCTCACCGAGATGATCAACAGCCCGTCGTCGACGTGCATCTCGAGGTAGATGACGAGGCCGGTGAACACTGCTGCTCCGCCGAGGACGTAGAAGGGCACCCTGTAGCCGACACCCTCCGCCGCGCCGGTGAGAATCGCGAGCCCTCCCATCATCGCGCTGGCGATGACCAGCGTCGAGGCGACGACCAACGCGACGGCAAGGGCGACTGTCGATCTTTTCACGGTAGCCGAACCACTCGGCGCCCCAATGAAGCTTACTACCGCAGTTTTCTCTCGGTTGTGGGCCAGGATGGTATCGAGATTAGGCAGGGGGTGGTTCGAAATACGGTCGGAACGGTTTCGAAATTAGTCCTACCGGCATTGTTTAGACGGCCGTATTCGGGAGGGAAAGGGACTGAATCGGGGGCGATCCAGAAAGCCCTCGGCCCGCTCACAGAATGGGTTGCTCCAGTAGTCACCACAAACAGCCAGAAAGCCCTCGGCCCGGTGGTGGCCGCTGAGCGGGATATACTCGCTTCGCTCGGATAGGGCCCGCTCAGCGACCACCACCGGGCCTCGCCCTTTCATTCCACCAGGCCCGCACCCGCAACCGCACCCGCAACCGTACCTCGCGCCTCCCCAGCCGTCTGCGGTGCTCGCTCACTCCGGCTCGCCGGCTCCGCCGGCTCGCCAGTCCGAGACTCTCCCTTCGGTCGAGTCTCGCGCCGCTCACCTCACTCGCACGCTCGGCGGCACGCGCCAGTGGACAAACGGAACAAGCTATATCGGAGGGAGATTGCCCAGTGATTGGCAGTCCCCACCCTGGCGGACTGAAAGGAGAACCTTGCGTGCCGCCTGCGGCGGCATGTTATAGGGAGGCGGCGAGCCGTCTCCCAACACGCGCTCGTGTAGTCGCTACGGCAGCCCTATCCGAGCAGGAACGAGCGGGGATATCCGCCGTAGCGACCGCGACAGCGTGGCCGAGCGGGTGCTCGTCGGAGCGTGCTCCGACGGCGAACGAAGTGAGCCGCGAGCGAGCGAGGTGAGGGCTTTCTGGCTGTCTGCGCTTCGGTCACGATTCCGTTCGAGACCGAGGTGAGGACTTTCCCCCTATCTGCGGTAGAAGGCTTCTATTGGTCGATTCCGAACGTCTAAACAAGACCGTCCTAGACTGCAAGCGCGACCGTCACTGTGGCGGCGAGTACCAGGAGTGCGAGCAGGAGCCAGCCGAGGAGGACCAGATCCTCGTCGGAGACGGCCTTCCGGTCCCACCAGGCCGCGACCCGGCCCCCGATGACGCCCAGGACGCTCCCAACCCCACCGCCGACCGCCAGACCGACGCGCTTGCTCACGTAAATGACCATCTGGCCGAACTCCACGACGGGTGGGTTCCCCTCGGCCTGGGCGCGGCGCCGCCGCCGACGGGCGCGTGCGGATGCGGCAGTCGCCCCTTTGGGCGAGGCGGTCCCGCCGGTGCCAGCCACGTTCACCGCCCCCGACGCGCCGTCGTCGGCTTCGACCGGCTCAGCGTCGACGATATCCGGTGGTTGCACGTCATCGCCCGGCGTCTCCAGTGGCTCGACGGTCTCCGTCTCGCCACCGATCGGTTCCGTCTCTGCTGCCCCACTTTTCCCGCCCCCGGCAGCCTCCCCCTCGCTCCGGCCCCTTTCGCCATCGTCATCGGTCGAGGAGGCCTCATCTTCCTCCTCGACCGCACTTCCCGCCTCCTCACGGGCCGCCTTTTCGCTCGCTCCGTCGGCCACCGGGCTGGCGTCCTCCGCGTCTAGATCACCGGAGACGCTGGCATCCTCGGCGATGTATTCACCCTCGACCCCGAACCGTTCGAGGACGCCAGCGCCGACGGGTAACAACTCCGGCGGATCGAACTCCTCGAACCCCGGGGTCGCGCCGGCGTCGAAGGTCCGCTTCGTCCGGAACTGGACCCGCTCGACGGTCTCGTCCCAGTCCGTCATCAACAGCGCCTCCCCGGGATCGAGTTCCTCGACCTCCTCGGCGGCGTCCGAGCCGAGCAGCGACCGCACGACTTCCGTGTCGTTCTGCCAGGTCAGTCGGTGCCAGGTAATCCAGTCACACTGGGTGATGAAGTCCTTGTCCACGGAGGCAGGACGTTGCGAGACGCCGATGAAGCCCAGCCCGTGTTTCCGGCCGCGCTTTGCCACCTGGATGAGCGTCTCGCCGGCGTCGGTCAGGCCGCCCTGCTGGGGGAGGTACTCGTGGACCTCCTCGGCGATGAGCAGGAATGGCTCCCGGACCTGCTTCTCGCGCTGGAACAGCCGTTTGACGACCCGGTGGACGATCTCGTCGGCGTCCTCCTCGCGGAGGAACCCCGAGATATCGAGGATCGTGGGAACGCCCTCTTCGAGAGCCAGCTCGACGATGACGTCGGCGTCCGCCGCCGTCACCCTGGCGTCGCACTGCTCGTCGTTCCCGAGGTGGAGCATGCGGTACTGCTCCTTGAGGCCCCAGTACTCCCCGTCGGTGTCGATGATGAGCAGCGGCCGGCCGAGGTCCAGCGTCTCCTCGACGATGACGTTGACGCTGTTCGACTTGCCGCTGCCGGACTTGCCCGTCACGAACCCCCGACCGGTGAGGATCTTCACGAGGGGGAGGGTGACGTCGGCGGACTCCGAGACGACGATTCGCTCC
This sequence comes from Haloarculaceae archaeon, assembly GCA_036625635.1. Taxonomy (GTDB): domain Archaea; phylum Halobacteriota; class Halobacteria; order Halobacteriales; family Haloarculaceae; genus JAZKTI01. The sequence goes on along the minus strand of JAZKTI010000073.1, from coordinate 6,384 downwards.
TGGGACATCGCGTGACTGGTGGCCCTTCGTCGGTCTCGTTTAAATGCTTCGTGGGAGGGGTAGCGGGTGGGTGAGGCGCCTCGGTCCCTGGCCTGGGTGGGATCTCCGGACTGCCGGATTCCTCGACGGGCCGGCCGTCCGGGCTGGCGCCTGGACCCGATGCAGCACCTATTTGTGGCGGTGCCACGGAGCCGTGTGCATGTTCAGACTCGGCGCGCACGTCTCCATCAGCGGCGGCGTGGCCAACGCGGTCGCGGCGGAGGAAGACCTCGGCGGAACCTGCGGCCAGATCTTTGTCGGGTCGCCCCGTACCTGGGCGGTCTCGGAAATGGACCCCGAGGAGGCCAGCGAGTTCCAGTCGGCGACGACGGAGGCCGACATCGGCCCCTGGATCGTCCACGGGACCTACCTGATCAACTTCGCCACCCCGAAGGGCGACCTCGCCGAGAAGTCCATCGACTGCGTCCAGGCGGAACTCGAAGCCACCGCGGCACTCGACATTCCCTACTACACCTTTCACCCGGGCGCCCACACCGGCGCTGGCGTCGAAGCCGGGCTGGAGAACGTCGGCGAGCGCCTCTCCGAACTGGAGATTCCCGACGAAACCACGCTATTACTGGAAAATACCGCGGGGAAGGGCACGACCCTCGGCAAGCGAATGACCCACCTCGAGACCATGGTCGAGGCCTCGGACTACGGGTTCGACGACGTCGGGGTCTGCCTGGACTCCTGCCACCTCTGGGCCGCAGGCTACGACTTCGGGACTGCGGAGGGGATGACAGGCCTCGTCGGGGAAATCGAGGAGACCGTCGGACTGGCGAACGTCCACTACCTTCACCTCAACGACTCGAAGCACCCCCTGGGATCCGAGAAGGACGAGCACCAGCACATCGGCGAGGGCGAGGTCGGCGAGGGCCCCTTCGAGCGCCTGGTGAACCACGACGAATTTCGGGACCTCCCGATGGTTCTCGAGACGCCCGTGGGCGACGACAAAGGCTACGCCTGGAACGTCGAGACGGTCAGAGACCTCCGCGTCGATTAACTGGGTACTCTCCTACCCTCGGGTCGCTCGCGGGTTCTGCGCGCGATACTTTGGCTCGCTTGTTCGCGACTGCGCCCGCGCGGCGGCTGCGCCGCCACGCAAGCGTAGGCCGGCACGCAGCCAAGGGCTTCGAGGTGACCGCAGATTCAGACCTCCGCCACGTTTCAGGTGGGCCAGAATACTCGGTTCACCGTCGGGTCCCAGTCGCTGTTCATCCGTGCTTCGGAGTAGCGGAGCGGTCGATTACGGGCCTCGGCCCCACTCTCAGTAGGCTTGTCGCATGGCCCAGACACCCTAGGCCTGCAGACGACCGAAAAACCCTCTGCAAAGGTGTAATTACGATACGACCGTTATGTTGCATATGCCGATTGCCAGCGACGACGACATTCTCGGTGGTGAACCCCGAATCGAGGGAACGAGAGTCGGCGTTCGCCACGTCGGTGTGCTCGTTATCGACGGGGGTGAGTCACCGGCTTACGTCGCCGATCAACTCGACGTCTCTCTTGCCGAAGTCTACGAGGCGCTCGCGTACTACTACGACCACGTCGATGAGATTCGCGTTATCCAACGGCAGAACGAGGACGCATTCGACCAGGTTCGTGAGGAATCACTGAAACCGAAAGAGAACGTGTAGTGTCCGGCAAATCGATTCTCCTCGACGAGCACGTGGGCCGCGTCTTCGAGCGAGTCCTTCGCGAGCGAGGCTACGACGTCGAACAGGCAAAAGAGCGATTCGGCGAAGACACGTCGGACGCAGAGCTGGTAGAGTGGTGTCGCGAGACGGCCGTCGTTCTGGTAACGAACGACGCGATAGAGTTCGTCACGCTTCACGAGGATAGGGACCACGCCGGCATACTGCTCTACGAGGAGCAACATCGGCCAGGTACCGACCCAGAAGGTCTAGCACGTGCCGTCGACGAAGTATTCGAGCAGTTCGGTGCAAGTGAACTCGAAAGCGAACTCGTCCATCTGGACGAGTGGTACGGCTGGGTACACGAGCGGGCGTGATTCGTTCGTGGCACTTCCAGCACATCACTCTACGTCCGCGTCGGTCATCTCCGGGAGACACTATCGGTTGAATGATCCACAACGGTCATGTGTAGACGCTAGATTTCCGACGATAGAGGATCCGAACCAGGAATAGGTGGAAACCCCTTAGGGCCCTTGTGACCGAGAGAAAAGCAGTGAGGTAGAGTGGGAGGGTCGGAGGGGACGACTCGCATTCTTCAGCGACTTATTCAATAGGATCGTCTGTGATCGGCGGCTGCGTTAGGTCCTCTCGGTACATGGCCACCTTCAGCGTCGCGTTCGAGAGTGCCGCGCCCGGATGCTGTTCGGTCAGGTGATAGACGAGGACCTCGAAGAGGCCCTGCATGACCCGCCGTGGCTCCAACTGGTAGCCGACCGGGTGGATCGCACTGACACCCCGCGGCTGGACACCGCCCTCGAAGCTGCGGTGGCGAAGGCACTCGGCGTCGCCGTCGTCTCCAGCCAGACGGAAGTGACCGAACTCCCAGTCCCCGATGCCGACGGTCGCGTCGGGCACGACGGCCAGGTCGATCGCGTCGGTCGCGGGGTCGAAGTCCTCGCGACAGTCGAACAGTGCGCCGAACTCCGCCTCGAAGGCCGGCACCGACCTCGTCTCGAGATACTCGGCCGCACGCTGGAGCGCGTCGCGTGCTCCCTCCGTTCCGGGTGCGGTGGCTGCCATGGGCGCGAGTACTGTGACGGTCACCATAACGCTCAGTCAGACGGACGGCGGACGGGGGTCTCGAATCGCCATTCCTCCCACGCTCCCGAGGACCGTCACGGGTCGGCGTCTCCTCCAAGAATCGCCGCCCGTCGCAACGTCGGGATCGTCCCGCGAACCGCCGCCTCGGGGCAGTGGGATTTTCACGCCGCCCTGCGTGGGCCCGGCATGCACCGCGTCATCGGGGAGCGCGACCTCGAGCAAACGACCGTGGACGAGGCCATGGCCGTCGACCTCTACCGCGACGTCGTCCGGGCCCGGACGTTCGACGAGCGGGCAATCTCGCTGCAACGCCAGGGATGGATGAGCAGTTATCCGCCGTTCGAGGGGCAGGAGGCATCCCAGGTGGGTGCCGCCCACGCGATGGCCGCCGCGGACTGGCTCTTTCCGACCTACCGGTCCAACGCTATGCAGTTCGCCCGCGGCGTCCCCATGAGCGACGTCCTCCTGTTCCGGCGGGGGTACGCCGAATTCGCCTCCGATCACGACGTGCCCGTCTTCCCCCAGGCCGTCCCGATCGCGACCCAGATCCCCCACGCGACCGGGATCGGCATGGCCGCGAACTACCGGGACGCAGACCATGCCGTCCTCTGCTACTTCGGCGACGGTGCCACCTCGGAGGGTGACTTCCACGAAGGCCTCAACTTTGCGGGTGTCTTCGAGGCTCCCGTGGTCTTCTTCTGTGAGAACAACGGCTGGGCCATCTCGATGGACGAGCGGGCCCAGACTGCGAGCGCCACGATCGCACAGAAGGCAGACGCCTACGGGTTCGAGGGTGTCAGGGTCGACGGCAACGACCCGATCGCGGTCTTCGAGACGGTCGCGGAGGCCCTCGAGACGGCCCGGAGCCGGGAACCAGTCCTCGTCGAGAGCCTCACCTATCGCCAGGGTGCCCACACCACGAGCGACGATCCCTCGCGGTACCGGGACGAGGAGGACCTCCCCGACTGGCGGACCGCGGATCCGCTCGAGCGCTACGAGGACTACCTGCGGGACCAGGGCGTCCTCGACGACCGGACGATCGAGTCGATTGCGAGCGAGGCCGAAGCCGAGGTCGATGACGCCGTCGAGGCGGCGGAGGCGACCCCGGAACCCGACCCCGAGGCGGTTTTCGATCCGGTCTACGCCGAGGGGACGCCGCGGCTGGTGGAACAGGCCGACTGGCTGGAAGCCTTCGCTGACGCCCGGGACGTGCGGGATCTCGACAGGTAGGGGCTCCGGACGGGCCACCCCGCCAGGCCCCCATCGTTCGAGGTGGCCCGGTCCTGGCGCCCTCCTACCGGCGTCGAGGCCGTTCGTTTCTGACGACGATGTAGGGCTCGAATTTCTCTCCCTGCTCTCCGTCCATCACGACGACGAAGAACTCGGGCCGCGTGGGCGCTCCGAACCCGCCGGGTTCGAACCGTGCGGCGCTGGTGAGGCTCATCCTCCCGGCCCCGCTCTCGTCGCGCTCCTGGAGCGGTTCGAACTCGGCGGCTACCACGTACTCGGGGCCGTCCGGGTCGGTGCTGAAGGCATCCTCGAACGTCCTGTTCGTCTCCGGCGCAAGTTCGACCGACCGCTCGAAGAGGATTTCGTCCTCCCGGTCGTCGTAGTTCTTCTCGACGTCGACACTGATCGACACCGGCGTGGTCGACGAGAGGCCGTCGACCGGCTCGAGATCGCTCTCGGCGACTCCGTTCTCGATCGTGAGGTCGTAGCTCGCGTCCGGTGGCACCGGGGTCGCCGTACCACTGGCAGTGGAGGTCGTGCCGCTACCTCGCTGACGAAGAGCACAGCCGGCCAGGCCAGACGCCAGCGTGAGGCCGCTCGCCTGGAGGAAGGACCGTCTCGACGGTGCGCTCGGTCGGTGGAGGATTCGTCCGGATTGTGAGGGGACCATGCGGGCCTCGTACGTGGGCATTGACAAAACGGTTTTCCCCGAGTGCCCGTCGTTCGGGATCCCTCGTCGTCTCCGCTCTTTCCTCGCCGTCTCGGCTCATTCCTCGTCGTCACTGGTCCCGGTCGAATCACCGGGTCGCCGTTCACCCCTTGGCCCGGACCGACTGCCTTCGATCGTTACTCGCCGGCCACTTCGAGGGAAATCTTCGGCTTGAAATATTGCCCCTTGGGTTCCGTCTCGACGATGGTGACGAGGAAGGTCGTTCCAGCGGGATGGCCGGTGCCACCGGGCGTGAATCGGCGGCCATCGCTGTGGAACTCGGGGTCGTGGCCGAACGACTCGTACCGCTGGAATTCGCCAAGCTTCACGGTGACGCGGTACTTCGTCCCGTCGGCAGTCGTCGTGAAGGCGTTCGGGATCGTCCGGTCGGACGACGGGGGCAGATCGATGGTTTCGTCGACGAGCATCGTCTCCGTTCCATCCGGAGCGGTGGCTTCCACGATGACGGTCACTACCGCCGGAGGGGTGCCCTCTATGGGTGAATAGGACTCCAGGTCCTGCTCCTCGATCCGGTTCTCGATCTCGAAGGTGAACGTCCGATCCCCGGGGTCGGGCGTTTCGGTGACGCGCCGCAGTTCACATCCTGCGACGCCGGCCGCAAGTGCGACGCCGCCCGCACTGAGCACGCTCCGTCTCCGGACGCAGGGTTTCTCGTTCGTTCGTTCGCCGCGACAGCCCCAGAACCCTCGGGTTGTGGTCTGTCGAGCCATCGGTTAGCTCCGGTCGTCTTCCGTTGGGACGTCCAGTCCGACGTAGGGCCTAATCCGGTCGTCGTCCTCGAAGTCGCCGACCCAGATCCTGAACGTCGTCCCCTCCGGCTCGTTGAATCCGCCTGGCGTGAAGCGCCGGGCGTCCGAGAGGTTGCTGGACCTGGCATTCTCCTCGCCGGGCACCGACTCGAGTTTCGCCCGGACGATGTAGCTCGGCCCGTGGCGCTTGGTGGTGAACGCGTCCGGAACGCTCCTCGTTGCACCCGGCGCCAGTTCCACCTGCTCGTCGAAGGGCCGCTCCTCCGTCCCGTCGCTCCAGTTCTTCTCGACGATGATGGTGATCGTCGTCGGGGTTTCCGGGTCCAGGTCGGCTTTCCGGAGGTCCTCGGCCGTGATACTGCTCTCGACCTCGACGGAGAACGTCCGGCCGGCCGTGACCGTCTTCGTCGGGGTGTCCGTCCTCGCGTCTCCCCCGTCGCTCGATTCGTTCCCGTCGTCGGCGTTCGGACCGACGTCGCCGTAACTCGGCGTGGTTCGATCTGCCTCGAGTGGTGTCGTTTGTCGCGTCGTCTCGGTCGCCGGTTCGTGCCGCACTTCACAGCCCGCGAGGCCCGAGGCCAGCGTAACGCCGGTCGCCTGGAGGAGGCGTCGTCGGGTGTAATCGGGGACCATGTATCCTTGTGCGGCCCCGTAGAACTAAATTATTGGTGACACGCTGCTCCCAGTTGCCGTTCGTGGGCCCCCGTTCTCCTGGATTCGACCCTCGGTTTCCGGACAGATCGAACGCCCTCGGTCCGCTCGCAGTCGTCGACGCCGCTTTTAGTACCGCAAACAGCCCGTACGCCCTCACCTCGCTCGCGAAGGGAAACTTGACCGCTATCGCACACAGCCAGAAAGCCCTCACCTCGCTCGCGGTCGCTGAGCAGGATATCTTCGCTCC
>JAZKTI010000072.1:0-10870 GCA_036625635.1 Haloarculaceae archaeon | reverse complement strand
GGGTCATCGAGTAGCGTCCGATCCGCCGAGGGTCATCGAGTAGCGTCCGATCCGCCGAGGGTCATCGAGTAGCGTCTGACGGGTCGAACGACCGCGAGTGCCGACCGATCGACCGAGCGCCCTCGACCCACGACCGAGCGAGGTACCCGCGGCCCGATCACCGAGCGCTCTCAGGACTCGGGGGCCAGCGCCTCCACCGTTCGCAAGGCCGTCTCCAGGTCGGCAGCCCGCGGGAACGAGATGCCGACCGCGTCGACGCCCTCGATCGCCCGCAGGTCCGCGAGTTGCCCCTGGGCCTCCTCGGGCGTCCCGACGATGGCCAGGTCGGCCAGCAGTTCCTCCCCGATGGCCGATTGGGCCGCCTCGTAGTTCCCGCTCGCCCACTCCTGGGCGACGCTGAGGGCGGTGTCCTCGTAGCCCTGCTGTGCGAGGGCCTCCCGGTAGAAGGTCCCCATGGCTCCGACGTAGAAGGCCAGGTGGTTCCGGATCATGTCCCTGGCCTGGGCCGGGTCCTCGTCCACGCAGGCGCCCATCATCAGCGTGACTCGAATCTCCGAGGGGTCCCGGTCGCCGAGGTCGGCCCCGCGGCGGAGGTCCGCGAGCCGCTCCCGAAGGCCGTCGGGGGTGAGCATCAACGCGTGCCACCCGTCGGCGAAGCGGCCGGCGAGTTCGACGGACGTGGGGCCCATGCCCCCGGCGTCGATGGGGGGTGTGCGAGCCGGCGGGTCACTCCGCAGCCGGAAGCCGGCCAGATTGAAGATGTCCCCGTCGTAGGTGACGGTCTCACCGGAGAGAACCTCGCGAACGACCTCGATGGTCTCCCGCGTCCGCCGGAGTGGCCTGTCGTAGTCGACGCCGTGCCAGCCCTCGACGAGGATGGGACCGCTCGGGCCGAGGCCCAGCCGGAACCGCCCGTCGGAGACTTCCTGGAGGGTCGCCGCCGTCTGGCCGATCAGCGCCGGCGACCGCGTGTAGACGTTGGTCACGGAGGTCCCGATCCCGATCCGCTCTGTCCGCTCGGCGATCGTCGCGAGGAGCGTCACGGCGTCCCGCCCCCAGGTCTCGGGCAACCAGGCACGGTCGTAGCCCGTCGCCTCCGCGCGCTGGGCCAGCTCGACGAAGTCCCAGAGAGACTCGGGCGAGGCGACAGGGAGGAAACAGTCGACGTCGGTCACGCCTCGGGCACCTCCACGAGATCTGGCTTGCCGCGCGGGACGATCGTCTCGCCGGTGACGAAGGAGGCGGCGTCGCTGGCGAGGAACCGCGCCACGTCGGCAATCTCTTCGGGAAGCCCGATGCGCCGGTCGACCGAAGCCCGATCGACCTCGTCGGCCGCGATGCCCATCTGGCTCTCGAGGCCCGGCGTCGCGACGAACCCCGGCGCGATGCAGTTGACGCGGACGTCGTCGTCGGCCCACTCGTCGGCCAGGGAAGCCGTGAGATTGATGACCCCCGCCTTGGCCGCCCCGTAGTGGCTCATGTATGGGGCGCCCGCCTCGCCGGCGGCACTCGAGAGGTTGACCACGCAGCCACCTCCATCCGCGAGACGGCCGGCAGCGGCGCGACAGGAGTTCCGTGTGCCGGTGAGGTTCGTATCTACGACGGCATTCCAGCCGTTCTCGGAGATGTCCTCGAAGCTGGCCATGAAGCTCGCACCGGCGTTGTTGACGAGGCAGTCGATGCCACCGAGTGCTTCTGCGGCCTCGTTGACGAACGCGTCGACACCCGTCTCCTCGCGCACGTCACACTCGAAGGCGTGGGCCTCGCCGCCCTCCTCCCGAATTGATTCGGCGACCGTGGCGACGTTGCCCTCCTCGCGGGAACAGATGGCGACCGGTGCACCGTCGCGCGCGAACTCCTCGGCGATAGCCCGGCCGATGCCGCTGGAGGCCCCGGTGACGAGGGTCCGACAGCCGGCCACGGAGAAGGTCTCAGACATGGCAGTATCCACGGCGGGCGGTGACATAGGACTTTGGACGGACCACCGTCCTGGGGTCTCTGTTCCGACGTCGCGGATGGACTGGCGGTGACGGCCCGCCGGCGACGGACCCCCGCCGACGATAGTCCGGCGGCGACGGAAACCCGGTGGCGACGGAACCCAGGCGGCGATAGTCCGGTGGCGACGGCCCGGGAGGACGACCCAGTACGGTCTCGGGTCGACGGCGAGATAGGCCTGCAGTCAGGAATCGGCGTCCTCGGAATCGAAGTCGAGTGCGGCCGAATTGATACAGTAGCGCTTGCCGGTCGGCTCGGGCCCGTCGTCGAAGACGTGGCCCAGGTGACCGCCACAGCTCGCACAGACCACCTCGGTTCGGCGCATCCCGTGACTCGTGTCGATTTGCGTCTCGACGTTCCCCTCGGCGTAGACGTCGGCAAAGCTCGGCCAGCCCGACCCGGAGTCGAACTTGGCGGCGCTGTCGAAGAGCTCGGCGTCACACCCCGCACAGGTGAAGGTGCCGTCGTCGTGGACGTCGAGCAGGTCGCCGCTGAACCGCGGTTCGGTCCCCGCCTCGCGGAGGATACGGTACTCCTCGTCTGTCAGTCGCTCGCGCCACTCCTCGTCCGTTGCCGGCAGGTCCTCCTGCGTCTGTTCGCTCATAGACGGTTCAACGGGCCCCAGCGTGATAACGACAGGGTCCACTCGAATTCGACGTGGCCAGACCCCCGACTCAGGTCCACTCGTCGAGGCCGGTCTGGGTGACGGCCTCCTCGATGCGCTCGAACCCGCGGTCGACCTCGTCGGCGGCCACGCCCCACTCCCCGACGACGTAGGCGCGGGCCCCGTCGACGTCCGGCGAGACCTCGGTGTCGACGTCCACCTCCTCGGTCACGTCCGGATCGAGGAACAGCCGGCGGATCCGGTCGGCCCGCTCGACGTGGTAGCCCTCGGCATCGAAGACCGACTGGAGGTCCCCGTGGTCGTGGATGAGGTCGACGGCCGTCTTCGGGCCGACGCCGGAGACGCCCTCGTTGAAGTCCGTGCCACAGAGGACGGCCACGTCGACGAGCTGTTCCCAGCTCAGATCGTGGCGCGCGAGCGTCGCCTCGAAGTCCATCAGTTCCGGCTTCCCCGAACTCGTGAGCTGCCGGAGCGTCAGTGGTGCGCCGAACAACAGGGCGTCGTAGTCCTCGGTCCCGACGTAGTCGACCTGGCCCGTCCGCGCCATGCGGGCGGCCTGGGCTTCCCCCTCAGCGGGGGCGTCGACGACCGGGACGTCCAGGAGGGTGAGCAGCCTGCGGGTCGTGTCCACGATCGTCTCGGTCAGTTCCTGGGTGCGGGACTCGAGCGTCGAGATCTCCGCAGCGTCACCCTCCTCGCGGGCGGTCTCGAGCTCGGCCTCGTAGCGCTCCTTCTGGGCCCGCCGCTCTGCGACCTCGTCTGCCTTGAGGTCGGTGACGGCGCCGTCGAAAACGAAGACCGGGGTGAGGTCGTGTTCGAGGAACTTCGGGATGCCCTGGAGGACCCCGACGAGGTTCGCGACCTCCTGCCCGTCGGCGGTCGTGTAGGCCCGCGAGCTGGTAAAGCGGACGGTCGTCGTCAGGTAGCGGTAGAGCCAGTTATGCGCGTCCACCGCGACGACGTTCCCATCGAGGTCCGCGATGGATACCTCCTCGAGGACCGCGAGCTCCCGCAACGCTGCATTTCCCATGGCGGGGAGACGGCCCAGGACGGTTTGAATCTCCCGGCTGCGGCGGCCTGGTGGGCGAGGGCCTTCACAAGTCCGGGACCACAAAGCCAGCCCCTGGGGCCCGAGAAGCAGGGTCCTCGGTCCCCACGGCGGTGGGGGCTGGCGGGGGCTCGGCAATCTCCCGGAGGGACGGATCCGACCGGCGTGGCCGGGGGCAACGCTCTTCGTCGATGCCACCGAATCCCCAGCCAGAATGGCACGTCTGCTGTCCGGACTTCGTCGACCCGAGTACACGGGGGATAACCGGTGTGACCAGTGCACCGTCGTCAACGCGGTCATCGCCGTCCTCCTGGCTGTCGGCGTCCTTGCAGCCGGTTCCCGGGTCTGGTCGCCCATGGGCGGGATTGTCGCGGGGGGGACGGTCCTGCTGGGCTCCACGGCCGCCATCTGGCTCCGGGGCTACCTCGTCCCCGGCACCCCGGTGCTGACCAAGCGGTATTTCCCCGACCGGATGCTGAGCTGGTTCGGAAAAGCGGGCTCCGACGGAACAACGCACTCCGACCCCGAGGGGTCCCCATCGGCACGGGAGGTCGATCCCGAGACGGTTCTGGTCCGGGTCGGTGCTCTCGAAGCGTGCCGACGGGGCGAGGATCTCTGTCTCACCGACGATTTCCGGCGGGCATGGTACGACGCAGTCGAGCGCGTCGAGGCCGACGACGCCGGTCGGGGGCGACTCCTCGACGTCCTCGACGTCGGTGACGGCGACGTCCGGTTTCAGGACCACGGGGCGGCGTTCGCCGCTCACGTCGACGACGAACGGGTCGGGACCTGGGAGTCCCGCCCCGCATTCCTGGCCGACGTCGGCGCGGCGGCCGTCCTCGCCGATCGAGTGGAGAGGTGGGACGACCTGGCTGTCGGCCCCCGGAGCACGTTGCTGAACGGCCTCAGGCTCTTCATCGACGAGTGCCCCGGATGCGGCGGTAGGCCCGCGTTCGGAACCGAGACCGTCGAATCCTGCTGTTCGACCCACGAGGTCGCGGCCGTCGAGTGTCAGGACTGCGATGCCAGGCTGTTCGAATCGGACCCGATCTGACCGATCCCACTACCCCCACCCCAGCGACTTGTACTCCCTCACAGCCGGATCAATCGCGGGGTCCCTCCACGGGCTCCGGCGGTCCTCGGGCCGCCGCCTCCTCGACGAACTCCCGCACGGTGTCCGAAAGCGAGCGCTCCGCGAACCGCGCCAGACCGGCCCGGTAAGCGGCAGCCCCCTGGGTATCGCCCTCCGACGGAACCCGACTGCCGAGCGAGCCGTCGCCCGTTCCCGAACTCCCGCTGGACGTATTCACGGCTGACTCGGGCCGGGGCCAGGCGAGGACGAGTTCCGCGAGTCCCGTCTCCTCGCCGGTGTAGCCGAACCCGGCGCGGTAGGCGGCATCGTATGCGTAGGGGTTGTTCACGGCGATCCTGACGGCCTCGTACGCCCCGTCGGCCACGACTGACGAGCGCACGAATGCGAGCAACTCCGAGCCGGTCCCCTCGCCCCGCCGGTCCGCCCTGATCGTCACGTAGCGGAGTCGGCAGACGGACTCGTCGGTCCGGTCGGCGTCGAAGGCCAGCGCGCCGACGAGTGTGCCCCCGTCGCGGACCACCGCCTTGCCGGTTCGCGACATGACGAACTTCCCGGCGTAGGCGAATCGGTCGTGGTCCAGGTCGAGCGTGACCTCCTCGCCCGGCCAGCCCAAGATCTCGAATTCCACGTCGGTGCCAGGGTGCCCCGGGGTAAAAAGCGATCCGAACCCCCCGGCGACGGCCCAGCGGGCGAACGGACCGGCAGGCCAGCGACGGGATCTCGCGTGAGCAGGGCATTTAGTCCCTCCCACGCTTAGGGAGACCGATGCCCGACGACATCGGCACCTTCCACCGGTGGGCGCGCTTGTACGACCTGTTCATGCTGCCACCGGACCCGGACGAACTCGCCGCGGCGCTCGGCACGACCGACCGCCCGGTCGAGCGGGTGCTCGACGTCGGGGGCGGTCCGGGCCGGGCAGTCGAGACGGTCGAGGCGTCAACGCGGATCGTCGTCGATCCGGCAGGTGGAATGGTTGCCCGCGCCCGGACGCACGGGCTCGCGGGCGTGCAAGCCGACGGGGCGCGCCTCCCGTTCGGCGACGACACCGTCGACGCCATCCTGGTCAGCGACGCCCTCCACCACATCCGGGACCAGACTCGGCTCCTGGCCGAGGCAGCCCGGGTCCTCGGACCGGGGGGCGTCCTGGTCGTCCGTGACTTCGATCCCAGCACCCTGCGGGGGCGATTGCTCGTGGCCGGGGAACACCTGTTCGGGTTCGAGTCGGTGTTCCACACGCCCGAGGCCCTCGCCTCGATGCTCGCCGACGCGGGCCTCGATCCCAGCGTCACGACCAGCGGCTTCGCTTACACCGTCGTGGCGCGGGCGGCTGCTGCCGAAGGCTGATCAACCGGGCCAGTCGTTCTTCCGTTGCCGACCAGCCGGAGGCCCCCCGTGCACCCCTGTCCCGCATACCCCTCCTCCCCCCGACACGACCTGTCCCACCACTCGTAAACGGGACAACAAAGAGGGTGGCCGTTCCAACCCGGGACATGAGCGTTCGCTCCCTGGTCGACGCCCGGGTGGACCGGTCGCGACTCGTCCTGGGCCTCGGTATCGGGGACCTGCTGGCGGTCGGTGGCTTCGTCGTCGCCGGCGAGATACGGCACGGTATCGATCCGCTCGTCGCCCCCGGCTACGTCGGCGAGACGCTGGCACTGTTCCTCCTGGGGTGGGCCACCGCCGCCCTTCTGGGCGGGCTCTACACCCGTGATGCCGTCAAAAGCCCCCGGCGTGTCCTGAGCTGGACCCTCCCCGCCTGGATCATGGCGACGCTCCTCGTCCATGCCGTCATGGCACTCGTCGGGTTCCACGGCGGCACCGGACTCACGTTCGTCGCGGTGACGCTGGGGATCGGCGGCGTCCTGGTCGTGGGCTGGCGACTCGTCGTCTCCTTGGTCCTGGACCTCGAGTAGCGACGCGCACGCCACGCGCCGGTCCTGAATCCTCTCGATAGCAGTGGTCGGGCACAGACATCGCGGCTCTCTGACTCGTTCGCCGTGATCGACGCTGCTGATTCGGTCGTCGACACACTGGCCACGACGGGCCTGCAAGGGGTCACTCCGCTCCCACGGGCGCGTCGCTGGGGCACGTCCCGATCGGGCCCCGCAGTCTGCAGAATCCGTCGGCGGGTCACTTTCGGTGGCCGCGCATTACCGATGGCCGAGCCTGCTCACCGGAGATCGTTGACGCCGACTGCGACTGTGGACTGCACCCAGGCCTCGTGGTTGTTGCGGTCGTAGATGACGTACTCCTCGTCACCGATGTTGAGTTCTCCGTATCGCTTGTCTCCATCGCCGTCCGGCACTCGGGCTCCCGTCTTGTCCGTAACGTTCGTACTCATTGTTGTGGGTCGGCCAGGGTCTTCTGCGATTCCATGCCATCGTTACACACACCCCTATTAAAGTCCTTCTCCGGCGGTTTCAACCGTGATAATACCGGGAGCGAACTTTGCCCAGGCACTGATCGCAGATATTTGCGTCGGTACGCGGCTGTTCGCGGTCCAGAAGCGCTCGAAGAGCCGGCCTTCCCCGACCTCGGAAGGGGTCTCTTTCCTCCGGGGATAATCCCTGGTAGTCGCCCCGATTTCTATGGATTCGGCGGGAGATTGCCTCTGTCATCGACGGTGCCATTGTGCCCTCGTATAAGTTATAACGATATTTATTAAAAGTATTATGTTGGCCATATCATTAGATACTGAGGGTTATATGATACCAACGGGAAAAATTTATATTGGTGTCTCCCGTGGTCGAGAATAGATATGGCTGGCTACTACGACATTGTGCTCGGGCTCATTCCACTCGCCCTGGGAGGGATCAGCGGTGTGCTGGTGGCGGCCGGGTTTCCGCTCACGACGGCGATTCCTGTGGCGAGCGGGGTCTCGGCTGGCCTGATCGGCCACGCGATGTTTCTCAGGCCGCCGGTCACGGCCACCCACACCCGGGGGGCTGGTGAGACCGGGGGCGTGGCCTCGCCGACTGAGTGAAGCGCTTCGTCGGCGGCAGGACTCCCGACCGAACACCCCAGATCGAACACTCCCGATCCAACACTTCGTCGATCGACCCGACCCGTCGGTCCCAGACGCTAAGGCCACAGCGGAAGTACCGGTGGACATGACTCCAGCGGCCCTGTTCCTTCGGAGCGACGAACTCGACGACCTCGCAGAGCCCACGGACTACGTGGCGGCGGTCCGCGACGGGTACCGCCAGCGCGGCGAGGGCGCACCCGCCGAGCCCCGGACCAGCCTGGAGAGCGCGGACCCGCCGGGCTTACTCACCGGCTACCTGGCGATCCTGCCGGAGACCGGCGCGATGGGCGGATACAGCTACTCAGCGGGCTTCCGGTCCCGCGACGCGCACTTCTTCCTGCCGCTGTTCGAGTCGGAATCGGGCGAACCCCTCGCGCTGCTCGACGGCGCGAGTATGAACCCGTTCAAGACCGGCGCCGCGGGCGCAGTTGCCGTCGACGAACTCGCCCGACGCGACGCCACCGTGGCCGCCGTGATCGGGAGCGGAACCCAGGCACGCGGACAACTCCTCGCGACGGCGACCGTGCGGGACCTCGACCGCGTCGACGTCTTCTCGCCGACGGACGAACACCGTGAGACGTTCGCGAGCGAGATGAACGATCGCCTCGACGCGTCCGTGGGCGCCGTCGCCTCGAGTGCCGCCGCCGTCGAGGCGGCTGACGTCGTCATCACGGCGACCAACGCGAGCGAGCCGGTTTTCGACGGCGACCGACTGGCGGCGGGGGCCCACGTCACGGCGATGGGACAGTACCACCCCGAAAAGCGCGAGGTCGACGCGACGACAGTCGCCCGGGCGACCTACGTCCCGGACTTGCGGGCGAGGATCCACCAGGACGCGGGCGCCTTCATGTTCGCAAGAGAGAAGGGCGCAATCGACGACGACCACGTCCACGCCGAACTCGGCGAGGTCGTCGCCGGGACGGCGCCGGGACGGACGGCCCGCGAGGAGGTGACGCTCTTCGACAGTGGCGGAACCGCCATCGAAACGGTCGCGGCGGCGCACATGCTCTACGAGCGCGCTCGCGAGGCAGGTCGAGGCCAGTCGCTGGAACTCGCTCCCGCAAGCGAGGCGATGACCGGCAAGTGAGGCCGGCCAGGAAGGCCGGTACGTGAGGCCGAGAAGTGAGGCTGAGGAGTGAGGCCGAGAAGTGAGGCTGAGGAGTGAGGCCGAGAAGTGAGGCTGAGGAGTGAGGCTGAGGAGAGAGGCTGACAAGCGAGGCCAGCAGGGAACGGGGTACGGGGGGCCTGCAGACGACACCTGAGGGGCGAGAATAGGCAGTCTACAGGAAGCCAGACAGTCCGAGGGCCTCGAAGAGACCCACGCCCGCCAGAACCGATCCCGCGAGGAAGCCGAGGATCGTGCCGCCGTTGAGCAAGGGGAGTCCGGCGTGGGCCCGGCCCTGTAGCACCATCCAGAGGAGGCCGGCGAGGCCGGCAAAGGTCCCGACCATGGCAGACAGCGTCGGGAGAGTCATCGCGAGGTACGGCACCCCGAGGCTCGGCGGCGACCCGGGCGCGAAGAAGGCAGCGCTGGCGACGAGGACCGTCGGGATCACCGCGTCGCCGAGTCCGATGAACAGCGCGTCGCGCTCGACCGCTGCCGGCACCTCCGCCGACGCTTCCTCGGCCTCCTCGGCTTCACCGACCGCTTCCGCCTCCCTGTCGACCGCCTCCTTGTCATCCTCTTCACCCTCTCCCTCGGCTGTGGGGTCCGGAAGGTCGGCATCGAGGAACGAGTAGGAGATGGAGAGCGGGACGACGAGCACGATGGGGACTCGCATCTCCATGACGCCGCCGGCGAGCGTCAGCATGTGCTCGGTCCGGTAGACGCTGATCGCGTCGTAGACGGCGAGGACGACGAGCAGGACGAGGGCCGGCAGGACGCCGAAGGTGATGCCGAACAGGGCCGCGGCGGCGATCCCCATCACCACGCCGGCGGCGTCGACGACGTACCACTCCGGGTAGAACCACAGGGCGAGACCGAGCAGGATGCCGGCGAGCCACGCGAGGGCGTGGAGGTTCGCGACGACAAACAGGGGTGGGATCACCACGCGGAAAACGAAGACGGCGACGTATGCGCCGGAGAAGACGATCAGACCCCGGACGAGGTTCGCCACCTCGAACTTGAACGCCAGTAGCATGAACGCGGTGGCGACGAGGATGGCCCCGACGTACAGGAGGGAGTTCGTCGGGTCCCCGTGGTCGACGTCGGGCTGGAGGCCGCTCGCCTCGAAGGGCTCCACGAGCGCCAGCGTTCCGACCTGGACGAGCAGGAACAGGACGAAGATACCGCCAGTTGCTGCCAGGACGCTGCGACGCTGATCCATAGCTCCGGGTCTGCTGGCTCGGTGTTGAGGGTTACGACACGGACCAGCCAGGGGCTCCTGGACGAAGGCTCCGGCGCGACACCGAATGCGACGTTCTCCGTCGTTGGGTGCACACACCGCGGGCGACGCCCCTCACTACCGTACGTAGAGCGGGTCACCGACCAGGGACGGCAGGTGGACGTCGTTTCCGGGATCGACGGCGAGATACGGGCGATCGACCGGGCCGAACACGTCGACAACCGTCCCGACGTCCTCGAGGGACTCGTCGATCACCGGGGTCCCGATCGAGGGGAACTCGTCCGCGGGCGCCCGGCAGACCGCCAGGGACTGGGCCGCGCCGACGACCTCGCCGAGCCGCTTCATGCTCGGAGTGCCCCGAGGTAGGCCCCGACGGCCTGGAGGAGGTCGCTCTTCGAGGCGTCGTCGGCGTTCTTCACGAGGATCCGCCCCCGTGGCTCGTACTCCCGTGGATAAGTCTTGTCACGCTCGATGACGGCATCGTAGCCGACCTGCTGGACGGCCTTGGCGATCTCGTCGACGGTCGGCTCCGGCACCGCCACGTCGAGGGCGATCCGTCGGCCCTCGCTCCGCGAGAGATCGGCATCGAGGAAGGCTGGCCAGATGACGTTCTCCACCATAACCGATGGTCGGCCGGGACGACTGAAACGTCTTACTGTGCGCTGGGCCCGTGATCCGGAGATCCGGTGGTCGACCGTTCCGAACGTTCGTCGAGTGTCCCAGGACTGGGCTGGGGGAC
>JAZKTI010000071.1:0-10892 GCA_036625635.1 Haloarculaceae archaeon | reverse complement strand
CGCTCGGCCTCGTCGATTTCCTCACAGCCCGGCGGCACCTCCCGGTCCCGGTCGGTGAAGTAGCCCTCGGGGACCACCTAGTCGTGGTAGAACGGGATCTCCGAGTCCTCGACGACAGAGAGCGCGACCGACGCACCGTTCCCAGCCGACACGACGGCCTGGTGGTGGATCCCGGCGATGCGGCCGGTGGCGTACAGGCCGTCGAAAACGGTCATACCGCGCTCATCGACCTCGAGAACACTCTTGCTCCCCCGGTCGATCAGGCCGACGCACTCACAGCCGCGAGGTGGTCGGTGGCCGCCCAGGAGGTCGCGATCACGAAATCTGCGCGGCGGGTGGAGTCCACCGGTTCGTCCGCCGCTCTGGCCTCCACTCCCACGGCTTTCCCAGCCCCGGGATCCACCGTCGTGACCGCCAGGCGGTCCCGATCTGTGGGCTCGAGCCGGGTCACTTCGGCCGCGCGCCGATCCACGCCGTTCCACTCGGCCTGCCCCTGGAGGACATCGAGCAGTGCCCGGCTGTTGACCCCGTGGAGGAACCCCGGGAAGTTCTCGAGGTGGGCGGTTCGGCGGAGGATGGACTCGCCGGTGTCGCAGACGATCGTGTCGAGGCCAGCGCGGGCGGTGAAGGTGGTGGCCGTCAGGCCTGCGACGCCACCGCGGACGACGCCGACGTCTCGCGGTTCCCGAGTCATCGGTCTCGTCTGGGTGTCGGTGGGCCCGCAAGGCTGTGGTATCTCCGGGAAGAAGGGCCGCGGATCGAGGTCCGCCTGAAGTCGGGTCCGGAGTGCCGGTCGGTCGGCAACGGACAGCCAGTCGCATCGCATGGCACGATTGGGGGGCCTGTGCGGCGGTCCGGACCCTTGCCTCGATACTCGACTCGACCCCAACCCGTGTGGGCAGACCAGTCTGGAGGGACAGCCCCTTCTGGAGGCAAAGCCCCTTTTTGCCGGAGCCCTTCCGTCAGACCGTGATAGCAATCGACGTCGGGACCCTTGTCCACCTCCCCCCGGAACCCGTCTATGAGTTCCTCGTAGACTTTCCGCAGTACGGCGATTACTCAGAGTACCTCGAGGAGGTCGACCGCCAGGGGGACGGGTTGGCCGGCACGAACTACGACATCACGGTCTCCTGGTGGCGCCTGCGCCAAACCGTCCGCTCGGAAGTCACCTGGATGAATCAGCCAGAGCAGATCGGGTGGGAGGTTACGGACCCCGTCGACGCACACGGCGCCTGGCGACTTGACCCGGCCCCAGACCGCGCACCACCGGCGGCAGAAACCGCGACGGCCGTGACGCTCGAGGTGCGGTACGATCCGGAGTCAGTCGGGGAGGTGGCACTTGATCTCCCCCCGTTTGTCTCCGTCGAGTCAGTTCTCAACCGGGTTCGGCCGATTCTTGAGCGGGAGGCAGAGGCCGTCGTCGAACGCGTCGTCGAAGACCTCGAGGGGTCACCACGGCCGGTGGATCTCGAAATAAGACGCCCGACGAGTCCTGATTCCGAGCACGCGTGAACGGAGGACACACAGACGGAACGCCGAGCAATTTCGGGCGAAACCGGCCGGGATTACTCGCCTAACTCGCCGTAATCGCCGCCGTACTTCATAAAGAAGTACGCGAGTCCGAGCGTAAACACCATCACGGCGGTGGTTGCGATACCGAGTGTCTGTGCCGCTTCGGGGAGTTGCTGGGGACCCCCCTGTCCGTCGCCGCCGGCGGACGGGTAGTCGGTTCCGACGAGGATCACACCCTTCATCCCCTGGGCCCGGTGGGGCTGGCAGTAGTACTTGTACATCCCGTCGGAGTCGAAGGTTCGCGAGAAGGTGAACCCCTGTTCGCCCGTCAGGTCGCTTTCGAACTCGCCCCCCTCGTCGACCACGTTGTGGGAGCCGCCCTCGCCGGTCCACTCCCAGACGACCTCCGTCCCCGGGTCCACGTGGATCGCCGGCGGCCCGAACGCAAAGTTCCCGCCGTTGCCTTCCGTCCCGACACCTATCTGTACTTCGTCCTGTCCTCGCATGTCCTCCAGGCTCGAGAAGTTACCCACGTCGTCGAGCCACCCGCCGTAGTCCGGCTCCGGCGCGCTGCCACCGCCTCCGTCGCCGCCGTCCTCGGCGGCCGCCGCGGTCCCAGCCGCGGCGGTGGTGGCTGTCCCGGCAGCCGCGGCCCGCAGGAAGCCACGTCGCGACACGCCCGCTTGCCCGTCTGTCATACCAGTGGGTTGGGACACCCATTACTAAATCCCCTTCCTTTCGTCGCTCCGGTGCCACCCGGGTACCCGACCTCCAGTTCTCTCGATGACGGTGGCTTTTTGGCCCAACAGATCGTCTCTTCCGTATGAGCCAGGCGTCGGACGCCGACCCGACCCTCGGTGTCGTCGGCGACGACGGGTCGGTGGCCGGAGCCTGTCGCGAGGCAGGGGTCGACACCGTGGCTGGCACACCGGAGACGGTCGTGGAAACCGGGCTCGACGCCATTCTGACCACCGGAGAGGGGGCATTCCGGGCCGTTGCAGTCCGAGCGCCGGAGGTGCCCCTCCTTCCGATCGACGCCGGGGCTGGGGTTCGCGCCGTGCCAGCGGCGGCTGCCGGAGCGGCTATCGAGGAGGTCGTCGCCGGTGAGGCGACACTCGATACCTATCCCGTGCTCTCGATTATCGTCGATGGAGAACCCCGTTCCCGGGCGGTCTACGACGTCACGGCGGTGACCGTGGAACCGGCCCAGATCTCCGAGTACCGCGTCACCTATGCCGGCGAGCAGGTCGCCAGGTTCCGCGCGGACGGTGTCGTCGCCGCACCCCCGGCGGGGACACCGGACTACGCGCGGGCTGCAGGGGGCCCGGTCGTTCCGACCGGCCCGTCCGTGGTCGTGGTGGTCCCCATCGCGCCATTCGCCACGACGACCGACGAGTGGGTGCTGCCAGTAGACGACGTCGCGATCGAGGTCCTCCGCGGGGAGGCTGCCGTGGAACTGGTCGTCGACGGCGGGCGGGTCGGCGACCTCGGGGTCGATACCCCCGTCGAACTCGCCGTGGCTCACACGATCGAGTGCTACCGGGCCGCAGCGAGCAGATCTCCCTTCGCAACCGGGGGCGGCGAATCAGAAAAACACTAATGGACGAGGGTCGCAGAACCACCCATGCCAACGGTAAATCTGTTCGGGCCCGTCGACAGGATCCTCGGCGGGGAACTGGGGATTGGGGAGGAGGTCCTCCTCATCGAAGGGCTCATCCTCGGCCTGGTCGTTCTCAACCTGGTCACGCGGCACCTGGCCCATCGACGGCACAAGAGACAGGCCGATGAGGGGGCAGCGGCCGTTTCCCGACACCCTCTCCACGAGGTCATCAACGTCGCCCTCGTGCTGGCGACGCTGTACTACACGACCCTCGCCCACCACGCGGGCGTCGTGATGACGATGTTCGTGCTCGGGCTGTTCATCACCGACGCCTTCGAGTTCGAGGCACGCAAAGTCGAGGCGCGCCGCGAGATCCCCCTCGACCGACCGAATGGCGCCATCGTGGCCTCCTCGCTCGTGCTGTTATACGCGGCATACCAGGTCTTCTTCTTCGCGATCAAGGGTGGCCTCGCGACCGTCGTCTGAATGGGCCGGCGGTAGTGCCCGGTTTGCGCACCAGTTCGCACTACTGGCTCGAGTGTCAGACCAGGTCACACAAGACTTTCGCAGGCTGGAATGGGCGCCTGGAGGCGGGCCAGGTTCGCGAGAGGCCCGTGGATCGCCGCTCGTCAACCATCGGTGCGGTCTGGGTCTCTGGAGAACGGGGGGACCACCGCGGCTCACCGACGGGGAGAATTCGCTCGATTATTCGGCCAGCGCGGTGCGTGCTTCCTCGATCAGGGGGATGACGACCCAGAACGTCAGGGCCCCGAAGATGGCGAACCAGAACAGCGCGTCCTTCAGGAGGAGCGCCAGTTCCCCGTAGGTCCCGACCGCCTCGGGGTTCGGGCCGGTCAGCTGTGCGCCCTCGAAGCTGGGAGTGTTGAACCAGCCGGCCAGGATCATCCACGCGACGCCGGCCGTCGCGAGGATGCCGAAGCCTTTGGCGAACTCGTCACTCATCATCGGGTGGTTCGTCGGGCCGGCTCTTAGGCGTTCCCATTCCTTCGGCCCGGAACCGGGTCCCGAAGGCGTAGACGGCGGCACCGGCGACGATACCGAGCAGGCCGAGGACCGCCAGAAGCGGGTCGACCTCCGACAGCGAGGCCGTCGCGCGGTCGGTCGCGCGGTCGAGCAACAGAAAGCCAGCCAGGACGAGCACGACCGCGAACAGGGTGGAGAAGACCGTGACTGTCTTGTAGACCCGCATCGGGACTTCGACGTCACGACCGCTGGGGTCGTCGGCACCGGAGGAGTCGTCGGAGTCCGGGGTGCCGGCGGTGTCGGAGAATTCCCCCGTGGTGGATTGATCGGGTACGCCGGATGACTCGTCGCTATCGAGGAACTCGTCGGTGGGGGAGGATTCGTGGTTGGTGGGGGACGGGTCGGTGGTGGAGGACGATTCGTGACCAGTGGCAGATTTCTCGGAGCCATCCAGGTGGTCCTCAGTCGACGGCCCCCGGCTGTTTTCTGGATCACCCGAAGCACCGGTAGCTGGCTCGGTGGGAGCGTCATCGGTACCACCCGGGTCCTCGGGGGCCATTCGAAAAGCGTGTCCCGTATCCCTGGCTATTTCGGTGGTCTGAGCCGGTAGTAGCGCCGGTTCAGGTCGAACATGTAGCCCTCTCGCATCGCCTTGAGGACCGCGTAGGCGATCGCGGCGCCGACGATCGGCGAGAGGTGGGTGAGGTCGAACAAGAGCTTCGGCTCGAGGGGCACCAGGTTGTTGACCGAGTAGGCGGCGATCGTCACGGCGTAGATGACGCCGCCGACGCCGACAGCTGCCCAGAACGGCTGCTCGACAGGCCGGCGGGCGGCACCCTTGTTGACGAAGGGCACGATGGCGATGGCCCCGACCACGACGAGGTTAGCGAGGACCCCGAATGTGCGGTCGGCCATCAGCTTCTGGCCGCCGAGCAGGCTGATCTCGGGATTAAACGGGCCGAGCTTCAGGAGTCCGAACGACCAGTAGAGGTACCAGTCCGGAAGGATGATCGCCGGGGTGGCGCCGGAGTTCGCCGGCGGACCAATGTGGGGCGGCAGCGTCGCCGCGAGCAGGATGACCATGCCGACGAAGAAGCTCGTGATGGCCAGGTTCCTGATCATCTCGTGGGGCCAGGTCGGGAAGGCAAGCACGTCCCGCTCCACGTAGCTCGACTCCTGGCGGAGGTCCTGGTCCTCGCGGCGGGCCCGCTCGAAGTACTCGTATGTCAGGCGTGCGAGGCCTTCCGAGCGCTGTTTGCGCTCGTTCCAGGTGGGTGTCTCGTCGTCGGGCGGGACGATGCCCGGGCCGCCGCCATCTGTACGAACCTCGTCGCTACAACCGGGCTCGCCACGAGGGTTGTCGTAGCCTCCGTCGTTCGGTGAATCGTGTCCTGTCATTGGTCTAGTGGGGTTCCGCGATGCCCTGCATCCAGACGATGCCGATGTGGACGGCGATGATCCCGGTCACCACGAAGGGCAGGAAGAACACGTGGAGGATGTACATCCGCTGCAGGGTCGACTGCGTGAGAGTGAACCCGCCGAAGAGCAACTGGGCCACCCACTCGCCGATCAGGGGGATCGAGAGGCTCATCTCGACCCCGATCTGGCCGGCCCAGAAGGCCAGCTGGTCCCAGGGGAGCAGGTAGCCGGTGTACCCGAAGACCATCGTCAGCGAGATGAGGATAATGCCGATGATCCAGTTGAGTTCGCGTGGCTCCTTGTACGCGCCGGCGAAGTAGACCCGCAGCATGTGGAGGAACACCGCCGCGACCATGACCTGGGCCGACCAGCGGTGGAGACTCCGGAGGAAGAACCCGAAGTTGAGGTCGGTCATGATGAAGGTGATCGACTGGTAGGCGACCGAGGCCGTCCCGTCGGCCGCGCCAGCGGCCGGCGAGTAGTAAAATCCCAGGAGCGCGCCGCTGATTGCGGCGACGACGTAAGCGATCACCGAGAACGACCCCAGGGCGTAGAGCGGGTACCAGTACCAGAACTTGTTGTCGAGGTTGTACTGTTCGGTGTGGCTCTTTGGCATCTGGAGGTTGACCTTGTAGTAGAGGTTCTCCAGGAGTTCGAGGTAGTCGACGATCCGGAGCCGCTTGTCGAACCAGATCAGGACCGACAGGTACATCGATTCGACGGTCGTCAGGTCTCGCTCGCGCATCCAGTCGTCGTGGTCGTGTTCCTCTTTTGATTCGATGCTCATGGTGTCACTCCGGGCGCGGAAGCGCCGTAAATTGCTTTTTCAGAGGGCTAAAGACGTCGTAGATGGACTGGTGGCAGGGACAGTAGACGTCGTTCCCGGCATCGTATCTCTGGCTACCCGCGTAGGCCTTGAAGCCGGGCACGCAGCAGAAGTGGGTACACTTGTTCAGCCAGGCGATGAAGTTGTCCTCGGTCGCCGCCTGGACGAAGCTCAGGACGTCTCCGGGAATGTCGCTGTAGAGTCCCTCGCCGTTAGCCATGCGGGAGACTTCCGGACTGCGGAGGACCTGTATCGGCAGGGGGCGACCGTCGTCCGTTGTCCGCCAGTTGGCGTCCCCCGGCTTCCCGATACCGGGCGATCCGATCCCGTTCCCCCATTCGCGGTAGTCCTCGAAGTGGGAGACCTCCAGCGGATCGCCGACCTCAAGGTCGGCCTGCCAGCCGAACCCCCCGCCGCCGTACCGGAAGACGTTGTCGGCGTCGGCGTCGGGCTGGGCGCCCTTGTACTGTTGGACGCCGCAGTACTGGAACCACGACGAGGAATACAGGGTTCCGCCCACCTCCTCCTCTGCGACGTTGAAGGTCCGACCAGCCGCCGTCCGCTCGCTGACCTCGGGCCACAGACCCCTCAACTCACCGTCCTCGATCTCGATGGGAATGATCGGCATCCCTCTCGGTGCCGGTCCAGCGGTATTTTCGATACCGATGAACTGTGTCGCGCCGCCGCCGGCCCCGGTCGGGGACGTCGCGAGGTTGATCGACGCGGCGGTGCCCACGGAGACCGTTCCGAGTGCCGCGCTCCCGACGACGCCCCGCACGAAGCGGCGACGGCCGGTCTCTGCCGGATACTTGTCTTCGTCCACTGGCATAGTTATCGCTTGTAGTAGGGGTAAACCGCGCGCTTGATCGTGTCGCCGATGCCCGATGCGAGCGTCTTGCCGTCGACGTCCTCCTGTCGAATATAGAGATCCTCCCACTTCCGCCGACGTTTCTTGACGATCATGACGTCGGGGAGGAATTCCTTGCGGTAGAGCAGGAGGATGAAGGCGAGGTCGACGAAGATGGCCGCCAGGAGCCCGCCGAGGAACATGTTCCCGACGGCCGTGAACTGCCTGGGGAAGCCCCACCCGTTGAGCAGGCCGTAGGTAAACATCCCGACGAGGACCACCTCGACCAGCGTCAGAATGATGATCGCGAGGGCGGCGGCCGCGCTCTCGCGGGGCGGTTCGTACCGGTGGATGTCGCCGTAGGTCGAGCCCTGGGAGGACATCTCAGTCGTTCCCCCCCTTTGTGTGGGCGGACTCGCCGTACTTCAGCTGGAAGAAGGCGAACACGAGCGCGACGCAGATCGCGAGGACGGTCGCAAGGCCGACGAAGTGGGCCTGGAACGGGACGCCCATGTGTTCGGGATTGATCGGCGTGGCTGCGCCAGTACCCCCGGCCTGCGGGTAGTCGGTGCCGACAATGACCACGCCCTTCATGCCCTGGGCGCGATGGGGCTGGCAGTAGTACGTGTACATCCCGTCCGAGTCGAAGGTTCGGGAGTAGGTAAAGCCCTGTTCGCCCGTCAGCTCGCTTTCGAAGTCGCCCGCCTCGTCGACCACGTTGTGTGAGCCACCCTCGCCGGTCCACTCCCAGAGGATCTCTGTCCCCGGGTCCACGTGGATCGCCGGCGGCTCGAAGGCGAAATTACCGCCGTTGCCCTGCGCCCCGACCATCACCTGCACCTCGTCCTGCCCGCGATTGTCCTGCAGGCTCGAAAAGTTCGACACGTCGTCGAGCCAACCGCCGTAGTCCGGCTCCGGCGCGCCACCACCGCCACCGTCCCCACCGTCTTCTGCAGCCGCGGTGGGAGCGGCAGCAGCACCGGCGACGACGGCTGCGCCACCCGACGCGCCGCCCGCCGTTCGTAGAAACTCCCGCCTATTCATGTACATTCGTGGCTGGGAACCGGCTTTGTATAAACCCACCGAATACGCGGGGGGGGGCGTCCCCGTGGCCGGAATCGGACCCTATCCGGTGAGCGCACCAGAGTACCCGATTGCGGCCCGAACTGGGACGGCCTTCCCGGCGCTGCCCGGCGTGGAGGGTCGCCTACCGTCTCCACTTCCATCTTCTCCTCCTCAGGGCGAGCCGTCCTCGTCGGTCGCCGCCGATGTGTCACCGTGGGCGCTCCCGGATGGTGCAGTGTCACCGTCGGCGCTCCCCACCGGGGCGGCGGTTTCGTTCGCGTTCCGTCCGGCCGCGTTGCCTCTCCCCTGGCCGAGTGCCTGGGACCCCGCGCCGGTTTCGAGGTCGACGCCGTCGATCTCTGCGAGGAAGGCCGGTCGCTCGCCGTCTTCGAGCCCGATCGCCCGGAGGCGGTCGCGGTACTCCTCGGCCCGGAACCGGTCGGAGAGCCTGGCGTTGGCCACCGTCACGAACAGGAATACCCCGACGAGGAGGAACCCGATCCCCGCGATTCCAACGACGACGAGGTTTGTTCCCCCGGCGGCGATGCCCGGGGCTCGGTAGAGACCAGTCAGGGACAGCAGGCCAGCCCCGAGCAGGACCAGGCCAGCGAGGATCTGGACGCCACCGACGACCTGGAGGACGGTGTTGCCCAGGGTGGCGCCACCCTCCGGGACCTCCTCTGGTGAGGGGAGGCCAGCGTCATCCTCGGGCGGGTCTGGCACGTCGTAGGTGTCCATCGAGCACAGCGCGACAGTCGGCTTGACGTCCCGGAGGACGGTGCCCCGGCCGTCGACGCTGCCGTCGGGATAGACCGCCGCGTATCCCGCGTCGTCGTAGGCCACGAGCACGTCGTCGAATCGCTCGACGCGGGCGAAGACCTCGCGGTCGGCCACCCGCGTCCGGAGGTCGGCCTCGACCCTGTCGAGGAGTTCCTCGCCGGTGATCCAGGTGTCCGGGTCGAAAGCCGCCTCCCACTCCTCTGGGGCCATGTCTGCCATGTCGCGGGGCCCGAAGTCCTCGAAGTCGTACTCCTCCTCGACCCGGCGGCGCAAGGCCTCGACGTCCGTCGAATCTCCGGCGGCATCCGATCCGGGCGGTTCCCGCGGCTGGTCGGCCGCGGCGGACTCGTCGGTTTCCGGGGACTCGCCCATCGTCCGCTGCTATGCGACCCGCCCACCTGAGCGTGGCGGTTCATTCTCCCCCCGCCACTTCCGGCCCATCATCTGGACAACAGATTTGTCGGATCCGAACGTGGGCGACCCCGTATGTTGCGACGTGCCCTCCTCCGAACAGCCGCCCTGGGACTGCTCGCCGGCTGCGCTGGCGGTGACGACCCCGGGACCGGATCGCCCGACGACGGCTCCGACGGCGACCATCAGTCGGCCTCGTCTCCCGCCGAGACGACGACCTACGAACACACGATGGCTGGGACCCCCACCACGGAAACACCGAACACGGTCGTCCCACCGCAGGACACCGTGTCCGGCCCCGTCCGCACGGACGGGTTCACGGCAGAATGTCTCTCGGGAACGGTCGATCCCGAGGCCAGCACGGTGGCCGTCACCGGGGAGATCCGCAACGAGACCGGAGAGACACAGATCCCGACCGCCGTCCAGTACGAGTTCTTCGACGACGGCGGATCGAGTCTCGCGAGGGCGGAGAAGGAGTTCTTCGTCGAAGCCGAGGTCCTCGCAAACGACACCGTCTCCCTCGACCAGACAGTCGAGGTCGAGGAGGCTGACGTGACCGAGATCGCGCGGATGGAACTCGACATCGAGACGCGACCTTGAGGCAGGGGGCTCTCCCCTGCGCTGGTCCCGTGGCGTGGCGCGACGGCAGAGTCGACGACGAATCAGCGGGGCTTTTCCCGGGCCAAGTCGAAGCCACGAAGGATGGCGCTCCAGCCGGTCATCGTGGCGACGATCGTCCTCCTCGCCGTGACGCTGTCGCTCCCCTGCTTCGGCTACGGCGCCTGGTACGTCATCCAGGCGGAGCCGGTGACCTGGGGCGTCCTGATGCACCACCTGAAGTTCATCGCCCTCGGCCTCGCCCTGACGACCGTGCCCCTCCTCGCATGGATGGCGCCGCGGCTTCCGGGCCAGCTGAACGGGGTCGCGGCCGTCCACGCCTACCTCGGCCTGCAGGCCTACGCGATGCTCGCATTCGCCGGGACCGGTATCGTCCGCATCTTCCGGACCAAACGGAGGCACGACCTCTACCACGACTACGACGAGGACGTCCTCCTCGACGAGATCGGGGCCGAGCGGTTCCAGCACTGGCGTCGTCGGCTGCGGATCGGCGTCTTCGGCTACCTGTTCTTCTGGGTACTCGCCTACGTCGTCGGAATCGTCCGGTACGTGATCCGGTACTGGTTGATCTGAGTTCCTCCCGGCCGGTGCCGACGCCGACAGTCGATCGGTGTTTGACGACGTGATGACGTGACGGCGTCGGTCGAACGCGCCGTCAGTCGAACGAATCGTCGGTCGAGCGCCCCGTCAGTCGAGCGCGAACTGTTCGCTCGCACCGACCGATGTGTCCATGGCGTCGAGGGTCGCCTCGGCACGGTAGGCACCCGGAATCGGGTCCTCCCAGGTGAACTCCCTGGTGAGGGACTCGCCAGCAGCCAGCGTTCGGTGCT